>JAPLDV010000718.1 GCA_026391235.1 Bacteroidia bacterium
GGTTGACCAGACTCTTGATCCCAATTCTTCCATCAATATCAAAATTGAAGATAATGAAGGTAAGCTGGTGTATTCAAGGGTTCATAAAGAAGGAACAGGCTACCTTTCTTTCCCCTTTCCGGAGAATCTTCCCAAGTGGAAATTGGTACTGATGGAAAATAAACCCGGCTTTGTAGGCTCCTTACTGAAAGCAGGCAGCGGCATTTATCTTTTCATTTTTATCCTGATCACTCTCCTGATGATCATGGGTCTTGTTTTTACCATTTATACCCTGAATTCCGAACTGAGGCTGAACAAGCTGAAATCGGAATTCATTTCAAATGTATCGCACGAATTGAAGAGCCCGCTGACTTCCATCCGCATGATGACTGAAATGCTTCACCAGAACCGGGTCCGGACGGAAGAGCGCAAGGCTGAGTATTATTCGGTGATGCTGGAGGAAAGCGAGCATCTCAGCCATTTGATAGATAACATCCTGGATTTCTCGAGGATGGAGGATGACCGCAAGAAATACAATTTCATGGAACTTGATCTGGACGAACACCTTCAGAAGTTTCTGGAAACTGCCCGTGAACGCCTTGCGGATCCCGGATTTAAGATCCTGTATCATCAACCTGACGCTGTGCCGGCTGTTACGGCCGACATGAATGCCATTCTACAGGTTTTTTACAACCTGGTTGACAATGCCATAAAATTTTCCGGAACCTCCAAACAGATCGACATCAGTCTGTTTGCAAATGAGAATGAATTACTGTTTTGCGTGAGGGATTATGGGATCGGAATAGCAGTAAAAGATCAGGACAGAATTTTCGAACGGTTTTACCGGGCCGAGCAGCCTCAGTCGATGGGCATCAAGGGGAGCGGGATCGGCCTGACCATAGTAAAAAAAATAGTTGAAGCCCATAAAGGACACCTTACACTGGAAAGCAGGCCGGGTGAAGGAAGCACTTTCTGCGTTCATCTGCCTGTCAGTAAAAAAACGGAACCATGAAAAGGATTTTGATTATTGAAGATGCCCCGGCCATCCGGATGGCCCTGGAGGATGATTTTAAGTTTGAAGGCTACGAGGTCGATACGGCCGCAACCGGACCCGAAGGACTCGAGAAGGCCCTGGACCCGAACCTCGACATTATCGTTCTCGACCTGATGCTGCCGGGAATGGACGGGCTGGAGATCTGCAAGGAATTGCGGCGGCGGGATATCGGAACCCCGATCATCATGCTGACGGCCAGGAGCCAGCAATTAGACAAAGTGCTGGGGCTTGAGCTCGGAGCCGATGATTATTTAACCAAGCCTTTCAGCCCGTTAGAGCTCAGGGCCCGGGTGAAGGCCCTGCTGCGGCGGTCGGAGATCAGGAATCACCAAACTGTCGCAATGCCGGTAAAGTATGGTCCGTTTGATCTGGATCCTGCAAAATACCTGTTTTCAAAAAACGGCCAGCCGGTTCAGCTCACCACCATTGAATTTGCCCTGATGAAGATATTGATGCAGCATCCGGGACAGGTGCTCAAACGCGACGATATCCTGAAAAGTGTTTGGGGCACAGAGGTATTTATTACACCCAGAACCGTGGATACCCATATCGCCAACCTGCGGAAGAAGATCGAGGATGATCCCGAGCAGGCGAGATGGATTATGGGGATAAGGGGTGTGGGATATAGATTTAATATCGACTGACCGTGGAAGACGAAGATTAAGCTAAAGATGAGAACCGCCCTGATTATCCTCGCCTTTCTGCTCTTGTCCGGCCCCCTTTCCGGCCAGGGCAACCGGGCATCGGTATTGCTTTCGGCAGCGATCTATGAGGAGGAAGTATCGGGCAACCTGGATAAGGCCATCGAACTCTACCTGGATATCCTTAAAAAGTATCCCGATGACCGGCCGGTGGCCGCTAAATCCCTGTATCACTTAGGGTTGGTCAATGAAAAGCTGGGCAGGCAAAAGGCCGATGAATACTATACCCGATTGGTTAATAGTTATCCGGAACAGAAGGAGATGGTGGCGCTGGCAAGAACAAAACTCGCAGGAAAGGAACATAGGCCGTCCGGAAAAACGAAACAGGCAGAGAAGCTCTTTGCAAAGGCCAGGGAAATGTTCAAACGATGGCAGTATGACCTGGCGATCACGGAGTTTGACAGTGTAACCAAATTAGTGCCTGAATCCCTGTTGGCGCAGGATGCCCGGTACTGGACCGGAATGGCCTGGTTTAAATCAGGGGACCTTGATCATGCCTTAACCACTTTCCGGTCACTGATTGAAGCTTTTCCTGAAAGTGCCATTGTCCCGGTGACCGAGATCATGATTTCACAGGTGAAACAGGCACAGGCGGAGGAAAAGAAACTAACGTCTTACCAGGATGCAGGTGACGGAACCATCACGGATCCGGCAAGCAACATCAAATACCGGAAGATCGCAGCCATTGCAGGCAAAAACGACGTGGTCACCCATTCATTCCAGATTAACAGCATTGCTACGAATGGCAGGTTTTTAGTCACCGATAACCTGGTGATACCATTTGATGCCAGTGAATCCTGTCCGCTTTTCGACCGGCCGGGCTTCACCTCAAAATCCTATAGTATACTGTCGCCTGATGCAACCAAGGTGGCCTATTTTACAGAAAATGCACTGGAAATGATCCCGGTTTCTCCTGAAACGGGCCGTCCTGCAGGTGTGGCCAGGAAGCTGGTGGATAAGAAATATCGCGACGATTATGAAACATTCATCAACTGGTCCCCCGATGGGAAAAAGCTGGTGTTCCTTCGAAACGACAATGATACCATCGGTGATCTCTGGACGGTTGGAATCAACGACGGCAATCTGACCCGGATCACCAATAACCATGAAAAAAAATGGAGCCCCTCGTTTGCGGCTGATGGAAAAAATATCTTATACGGGACCATGGATCTTGCCAGGTCATCCGGTCCGAATAAAGTCTGGATGAGTCCTGCCGAAGGCGGGCCGGCAAAAGTGATCATTGATTCGTTTACCTATTCGCTCACCGGACTGCAATGGTCACCGGACCATAACTGGATTGCCTACCGGATCAATGCCGATTACAGCAGGCGGTTCCTTTATCATGTACCAGTGAGATACTTACACCTGCAGAGGTGGGAACATTCGTTTCATGGTCGCCTGACGGCAAGAAAATGATGTTTTACAGGTCCTCGTTTCAACCGATGAGTGAAATAAGGGTAGTATCTGTTTACGGGGGACCCACGGTTGAATTGGGAAGCCAGGTGACCATAAATGGCCGTCCCTGTTGGTCGCCGGATAATCAGATGATCCTGGCCACCGGCAGCAATGCAGCCGGCAAGCCCGTATTCTGGATCCTGCGCCTGAACAATGAGGATCCGAAAGAAATCGACGGGATCTCACCTACGTCGGATCTATTCACTTCTGTCTCGCCGGATCATAAAAATCTCCTTACCACTGTTTATAACCGGGCCGGCAAATCCTTTGACCTGGGAGTAGCACCTGTTTCTTGGAAAGAGGCATCGGTTTCCGGCCCGGTAAAGGTCATTTTCCGCGATTTTGAAAGACCAATAAAAAATGGCTCCTGGTCACCGGATGGTTCGAAAATCGCTTTGAGTTCACGGGGAGACATCTGGATCTGCAAAACAGAGGGAGGTAATCCTCTGCGATTCACAAATACACCTGAAACGGAAAATTTTCCCGACTGGTCACCCGATGGAACGATGATGGCGATTCATTTCCGCTCGGATACAGGTTCCGGACTGAATATCCGGGATGCCTCGGATGGCCATCTGATCCGCAGCATCACGGATTATGAGGTTTACACCTGGTCTCCTGACAGTAAGGAAATTGCCTTTGCCACGACTGAAAAGTTGTCAAGGATTTCCCTGCAAACCGGCGCGATCCGCACTATCTTCGAATGGAAAACAATGAATTTCAATGCTTTCTATGACCTCTCCTGGTCACCGGACGGGAAATACCTGGCAAGTATTGCTTATAAAGACAGTGATGGTATCGGGAACCATCTGTACCTGATCCCGGCAGACGGCAGCAAAATTACCGAGCTTGCAACGGACGATGACGGGGAAAAGATATCACCCTGCTGGTCGCCTGACAGCAGGTGGATATCCTTTAAATCCAGCGGAATTAAAAAGGTGCGGCTGGAAGGAACGTTGTGGGAGGCAGATACGGAAGAATTCCTGGGGAAAGCAATCAGGTAATTCGCCGCCATTTTTTCTTCACACAATCTTAACCATTCTTAACCTGATCTTCATAGTGTTAACAGAGTTATGTCGTAACTTTTGTGAAAATTTGAAACCCGATGAAAGCAATAGCATTTCCCCTTCTGTGGTGTGCTCTCAGTTTATCTGGTATAGCACAAAACCTCAGTGTCACCTTTTCAGGAGCCGGTACAGCAACCCAGATCGACAGCGTTACAGCTACCAATCTCAGGACAAACCAATGGATTACATTGCCGGGAGACGGAACGCTGATTTTAGGTGTCAGTACCGGAGTCTCCACGATTTCTGAATTAGCCGGCCCCGGGATTGTATTTCCAAATCCGTTCGCGGGCAAGACAACGTATACCATGAATTCCGAGATACCGCAAACGGTTTACCTCTCGATACAAAACCTTGCAGGCCAGGTCGTCGCTCAATCTAAAGCGTTTATCCAACCGGGAGAAAATGAATTTACTCTTTCCGTAAACATTGCCGGCTATTACACGGTTGGTTTAACATCCGATCAGGGAACGACCAATTACAAAGTCATTTGTATCGAAGCAGTCTCTCCTGAAAGCAGTATTCAATACCAAGGGTCAGTATCCAATAATCACAACAACCACAACAATCTGAACACCCAATCCCAAGGAGGGCTTAAATCTTCCCAAACAACCTACATTCTCGACTATACCTCCGGGGATGTCATCCATTATAGGTGCATGAGCGGTATTTACACAACGATTGTGACCGATTCACCTGCCTATAACAAGAATTACGAAGTTGAGT
>JAPLDV010000178.1 GCA_026391235.1 Bacteroidia bacterium
TACGACCGGTTGTAATCCCTGATTCAACCAACGTACAGCGTGTTCCGTCGATTACTTCAATGATATGTTTTCCCTGATTAAGAGCCATGGTTGTAACTAATTAATTCCGAAACTGATATCTGAAATGAATTGATAGATGAAACTGGCAAATCCAATAAAGAATATACCCGCAACGCAGATCAGCAGGCTGATACGCATCGGCCAGGGGGTTTTGAAAGTGGCAATCGGATTATCGGATTTGTCGATGAGCATCGACTTCACTACCCGCAGATAATAATACAATGATACGGTGGCATTTAATACAGCAATCAGAACCAGTATGTAATAACCTTTGGCCCCGGCAGCCGTGAACAGGAAGAATTTGCCGAAGAATCCTGCAACCGGCGGAATTCCTGCCAGCGAAAACATTGATAACAGCAGAATAAGGCTCAGTTTCGGATTGGTTTTGTACAGGCTGTTGTAATCTGCGATATTTTCCTTGCCGGTTTTCTCTGAAATAGCCGATATAACACCGAATGCTGCCAGGTTGGTAAATACATAGATCAGCATGAAATAAACTACGGTTGTCATCCCCAATTGACCGCCCTGCATGATTCCCAGCAGGATAAAGCCGGCCTGGGCGATTGAGGAAAAAGCCATGAATCGTTTCAGGTTTTCCTGGCGGATTGCAAACAGGTTACCGATGGTCATTGTAGCAACAGCCAGTGTATAAAGCAGAGGCTCCCAAACAGTCGTGATCGCGCTGAATACCCGGTAGAGGATAATCATGAATGTAAATACTGCTGCACCTTTTGATACCACAGAAAGATAGGCGGTAACGTTTATAGGGGCTCCTTCGTATACGTCGGCTGTCCACAGATGGAAAGGAACCAGGGATATCTTAAAAGCCATGCCGGCTACAAAGAACACAAAGCCAAAGGTTTGTAAGGAATTGTTGCCAACATTGGCAACTATATCTGCAAAATAAATCGATCCGGTTGTTCCGTAAATAAAGGATAGGCCATACAGTAAAATCCCTGAGGACAGAGCCGACGTCAGGATGAGTTTAATACCTGCTTCGGCCGATTTCTCGCTGAATTTTTCGTAGGCGGCTAAAGCGGCCATCGGAATAGTGGCCAGTTCCAGACCAATATACATCATCAGGAAATCGCCGGAGGAAATCATAAAATCCATACCGATCAGCGTTGAAATGATCAGGATAAAATACTCACCAATCTTTCCGTCGTTTTCTTCGCGTTTGAGCCAGGTAAACGACTGAAGAAAGACAATAAATACACCGATATTCAGGATGCTCTTCATAAACACCGTGATCCGGGTGGTTTGGAAACTACCGCCAAATAGCTGTCCTTCAGGTAGGGGCAGAAAGTTGATCAGGGTAGCCATCCCAAACAGCACTGCACCATAGGTAATCAGCTTGTGCTTTTTTTCGTTTTTAGTAAAGATTTCCGCTATCAGCAAAATCAGGACGATCCCAACCAGGATCAGTTCGTTTCGCATGAGGTTGAAAGAAGCAATGTCCATCTCTTTAATATTTTATAGCATGGCTGTTAACCGTTCAACAATAGGATTGAGTGCATCCATCACTGTACTTGATAGATAAGAGGGATAAAAACCGATTACAACGATCGGTAATATCAAAACCACTACGCTAATCCGCTCATACCATTTTGCATCCGGGAATTCGAGGTATTCTTTTTCCCTGATCTGGCCAAGCAGTAGTTTCCCTACCACACGGAGAATATATACCGCAGTAACGACAATGGATGTTGTGGCAATAATGGTTGCAACCCTGTGAAACATATCCGGATGCTGGAAGGAACCGATGAAAATGGTCATTTCGGCCACAAACCCGCTTAATCCCGGACGGCCAAGCGAAGCAAGACCGGCAATAACGTAAGCAACGCTGAGGAAAGGAATAACATTCATGAGTCCGCCCATCTGGTCGATATTCCGTGTGTGCGTTCTTCCATAAATCATCCCGATCAGGGCAAAGAAGAGGGCTGTCATTAAACCGTGTGAGATCATCTGGAGAACAGCTCCGTTCATCGAAGTTTTATTCATCATCAGGAGAGCAAAAAGTACAAGCCCGCAATGACTAACTGATGAATAGGCATTGATATACTTAAGATCTTTCTGCCAGATGGCGCCAAAAGCTCCGTAAACAATGCTGATGGTGGTAAGAACCAGGAATATCCACGACATCTCATTCGCGGCCTGGGGCATAAGAAACATAGCTACCCGGAAACAGCCGTATCCGCCAAGTTTCATAAGCACCCCGGCATGCAGCATAGAAACCGCCGTAGGTGCCGAGGAGTGACCATCGGGCGACCAGGTATGCAAGGGGAATAGGGCGCCCAGAATTCCGAATCCAACGAACAGGA
>JAPLDV010000085.1 GCA_026391235.1 Bacteroidia bacterium
TCCGGCAATTCAAAACCCACGATGATCATATCCACGGTTCCCAGCCCCAGAACATATTTCAGTGACTGATCGATTTTATCCGGATCATTCCGGAATTTACCGTTGCCAATCAGTTTCATGCCAATTACCCCTTTGCCTGCCTTGTGAAGCTTTTCGATGATCGGAATCACCTCGGCCGGATCCTTCCGGTCCATGGCTTCGCCAAAGGCATTAACCCTGACATGAACCACATCAACCCACGGGTTTTCAACGCAGGCTTCCATCGCTTCGAGGGAGTGAACAGAAACACCATGAGCACGGATGATCTTTTTGGCTTTCAGGTTTTCGAGAATGTCCATCTGCTTTTTATGCTGATCGGCCCAGTTCGCATCGGTCAGGCAATGAATCTGAACCAGGTCGATATAATCGGTGTTGAGTTCTTTCCGGAACCGATCGATAACAACATCCGCTCCGGGACGCTCCGGTTCAGGGATACCACCCTCTGCAACCCAGATCTTGGTGCTTAGAACATAGCTTTCTCTGGGAAAACCTTTAAGGGCAGATGCCGTAAAAGGATGCGTTCCATAACTGTCGGCACAATCAAAAAACCGAATTCCTTTTTCATAGGCCTGACGGATAAGTGATTCCGCAACCCCGGCCCTGGTGATATTTGAGGTACGGTTATACCCGCTGAAGCCGGTCCCCATACCGAGCAGGGTGGTCGTTAATCCCGACTTGCCCAGTTTGACCATCTGGAAAGGATCCGTTGGCAAACCGGATAATCCGGATGGAAAAGCCAGGGCCGATTTCCCAAGTAAAACGGTACCGGTCCCAACAGTAATGGCTGTAACGAACTGGCGGCGGGTGAGATTTATTTTTGCCATAGTAAAATAATTAATCTGATTAAAATCAGTTTACTTTAAATCCAACTCTTTTTAGTAGTTCGGCATACCTGGGATCTGAACTTATATCTTTAAAAAGACAATCTGCATTGACCTTCATATAAATGGTTAATCCGGAACGAACCTCACATGCTTTAAAAAGCAAGTCAAATGCTTTGTCCTGCTCACCCATACCGACATAAATAATTGCTTCATTAAGAGGGTCACAGCTTATGTTAAGACATAATTCTTTATACTCGGTTAGAATTTCTTTTGCTTTAGTAATTTCACCTGCCTTGGCATAAACCCATCCCAAAGGACTTAAAATCAATTGACTTTTTCTGATCTCTTCAAAGGATAGTGCCTTATTGGCATAGTAAATTGCATCTGAATAGGATCCTTTGAGAACATAGTTATAAGCCAGAAAACAATAGTTTTGGGCATAATTCGAATCCAGGACCACCCTTTTCTTGAAATAATCAATAGATTCATCATATCGGCCTGCAAAAAAATAGATAGCTCCAAGCCAGAGATTTGTGAGCGGTGTAAGTGGATCCAGTTCAGCTGCTTTTTTAGCCATAATAATACCCTCATCGTATCTCCCGAGCCATCTCAGGTATTGAGCATACGATGAATAGACTGCCGCATTGTTTGGACTTAGTTTGATGGCTTTTTGAAACTCCTGTTCAGGGCCATAAAGATCCCGGTCAAATACTATTTTAATTAAGCCGAGCGTTGCGTATGCTTCACCGAGGGATCCGTCAAGTTCAATGGCCTTTAAAACGGCTTTTTTTGCTTTCGGATATCCCTCCTCATTTGACATCCCGGAATAACGAACAAGAAACTGATAGCACTGAGCCAGACCGACGTATGCCATTGCATATTCAGGATCTAATTTAATCGCCTGCTCAAAGCATTTGATACCTTCTCTTAAACTCTCTTCAAAGTTCTGATTTAAAAAATATCTTCCCGACAAAAATAAATTATAGGCTTCAAGATTATCAGTTGGGGTTTTCTCAATTTGTTCCACTTCCTGGGGAGTCAGAGATGTATTTAATACTTCTGCCACCTTTTTTGCTATCTTAGCCCTGATAGTGAAAATATCCTTCCAACTGCCTTTGAATTCCTTAACCCAGATTTGATGATCATTTTCTGCCTCAATCAGCCGGGCATGAATACTGATATCATCATCCTGACGCTCGATGGATCCTGCAATAATAAAATTCGCACCAAGTTCTTTACCGATCTTCGGCATGGATAGTTTCTCTGATCCTTTGAATCGTGAGGAAGAAGTATAAGAAATAACATGGAATTTATTGATCAGGGATATTTGAGTATTGATCTCATTTGCAATAGCATCACCAAGATGTTGAAACTGCTCTTCACTGTTCCAATTTTCGAACGGTAAGACAGCAATTGATTTTTCAATAGGATCGGAAGATTTAAACAGTTTCGGAATAAAGAAATACCCCAGCACCAGCAATGCCACCAATAAAAAGGACCCGATTGCAATTCCTGCTTTCCGGTTTTTTGGCTTTTGAGATCTTACTTTTATTTCTTCCTTTGATACTTCTCCACCCTGTTGGTCAAATCTCTTTATTCCCGTAATAATCTCTTTCACAGCGTTTGCTACCTTATTGACCTGCTCGCGGTAGTACGTTTTATTGAGATTATCCTGGGGGTGATCTTCATTGGCTCTTAATGGCCGGTTTACCCCGGCCGATCTATAAATAAACTCGATACATCGAAGCACTCCTCCCAATTCATTTTCAAGCAGTGCTTTATCTTCCGGATCGAGATTGTGAATCTTAACCGGCAATATTCTGCTTGCAACATTTCCGCTCGTAAGCTTAATATCTATGCCGAATTGATCTTCCCCGGCCGATTTATTAAAAACGCAAAACTCATTTTGCCAGGCAAAACTTTTTGAATCGCAATAGGTTTGCGAGATGATGGGGATGAAGATGAGGCATTTCAGTTTTGTCTCCAGGCTTTTACCAACATTGTGAGTCTCCAGCAAGCCATCGTGCGGATTCTCATCGAAATAGATGGATATTTCTTCCTTGAAAGTCGCCTCCATCTCCCCCTTCAGATTATCAACAAACTCCGTCACCCACCCATCATGTTTATTGTCTTTCTGGCGGTAGCTGATGAAAATGTCGTATTCGTAACCGGGGAGGATGGATGGCATAATTCAATTTAATTTTTGATTTGCAATCGCCTGTTTTACTTCTGTGAGATGGAGAAACCCTACGTGGCTATAAACGGGCCTTAAATCCCAACTCTTTTGAAGAAGCTTAAGGGCATCTTCATATTTTTTCTCCTTATACAATCCCCATCCTTTCGTATCAATAAATGCATAATTATCCGGACTTATCTTAAGCGCCCTTTCAATGAGTGCCATACCCTCATTAATATTCCGGTCTTTATCAATTAGGAAATAAGCAAGGTTTTCCATCCGCGCCGGATTTTCAGGCTCCAATTGTATGGCCTTTCGATAAAAACCTTCCGCTTTATCCGGGATGCCAGCCTCGGAGTAGATCTCAGCTATGCCCGTTTTAATACCTGCCTCGGACCAGTTATTGTCTTTTTGGATCGATATGAATTTCTCAATAAATCGATCGGCCTCTCTGGTGTCTCCTTCAGATAACGAAAGGATGGCCTGCCAATAGATCAGAGCCGGATCACCGGGAAAATCCTGCTCAGCTAATTTGTATAGCTTTTTTTCTTTATTAAACTGTCCGGTTTTGTGATAGGCTACTCCAAGTTGTAAGTAGTTGCCAATCCACCAGGGTTTCACCCCCCATCTTTCATAAATGTCCAAAGCTGTTTTACATTCCGGAATTGCTTTGTCATATTGATATAATTGAAAATAAGCATGACCTAAGAGATGATGGTATTGCGGTTCCTGATCATCAATTCCAATAAGCTGCATTGCGCATTTGATTCTTTCATTAGGTGTTTCAAACAATAAGGCATATAGCCAATTTGTCAGAATTTTCCGCGACATTGACATCTGATCCCTTTTTGCCAGTAGTTTGAGGCACCAGTATTTTGCCTCCTGGTGCATTCCCAGATTGGCATAGGACACGGAAATTTCATGCATTGCAGCGGTAAAACCTGAGTCGATAGCCAAAGCCTGCTTATGAAAATTGATTGCAGTCTGAAAATCCAGATTTCTAAAAGCCTTGATAGCCAGCAGGAAATATCGGTATGCATCCGGAGAGTTGGTGAAAGAAGAAAAAAAAGATTGCAATCCACGGGGAGCTTCCTTATCCAATATTGATATGATGAGAAAATCCCTGACCATCAAGGAAAGTGAATCAATGAAATGAAAGTCCCCCACTTTGCTTACAGGCCCTTCAATTTGAAAAGATTTATAAACCTCCGCTGTTTTTGAGTCTATCAATTGTGCATTTACACGTATGGTAGTCCCCGCCTGCTTTATGCTTCCGTTAATAAAAATATCGGAGTGAAGTTTCTGCGAGATTTCACCGGCAACGGAAGGCGTGACGGACGCATAATCGATGAACCCTTTGCTCTGAATCAGGTTGTTTATCGTTTCACTCGGCCTGACTTTTATTTCTGCGGAATTTGAAAGGAAGCTGATTAAATTATCCTGAATCCCGTCTTGCCAAACATTCCAGGTAGTATCAGCGGTCATATTTTGGAAAGGCATCACCGCAACCGCAATTGTTCCGGATGATCGCAGGTTTTCCAGGGTGTCCCGTTTGAAGATCTTAGGATAAACCAGCACCGCAGCTATCACGGCTAAAATCCCAACAGGGACCCAGAATAGCAGCTTCCCCCTTATTACAGAGGCCGGTCTCTTAACTCTTTCTTTACGTTCTTCACGTTCTTCACGATCTTCACGTTCTTCACGTTCTTCACCTCTCTTAACGATTGGAGCTTCATCTTTCAGCTCACCGGTGGGAGTCTTATCTTTCTCAGCCTTTAATCCCGCAATAATCTCCTTGATTGCATTCGCCACCTTGTTCATTTGGTCGCGGTAGAATGTCTTGTTCAGGTTATCCTGCGGATGGTCCTCGTGAGTCCGCAGGGGCCGGTTCACCCCGGATGCCGTTTTGAACACAAAATCCACAGCCCGAAGTACCGTGCCAGTCTCCTGCTCAAACAGCTTCACATCGTCCGGTTCCAGGTTATGAATACGGATGGGTAGTATCCGGTTGGCCACGTTGCCGTTTTTCAGGCGGACATGCGGGCCGAACGGATCAGTTCCTGCTATTCTGTTAAAGGCCATGAATTCAAATT
>JAPLDV010000831.1 GCA_026391235.1 Bacteroidia bacterium
TCAACAACACGTTGCCTCCTTTGCTCACCGATTCAATCAATAGCTCGATCAGCTGTTTACTGTCCTTCCCCGACATCTCATCGCGATAATACCCCCAGGAGCCGGAAAAGGTCTGGCACACTTCCCATGGCACCCGCTTGCCGTTCACCTGCACCCATTCGCGCGGCTTGTACTGTTCGGGAGATTTGAAATCCCAGCCCCCGGGAACATCTTCCAGGTCCAGCCGGTCGTTGACGATGATCCCGGGCTGAAGCTCACGGACCATCTTTAATAGGTTCTCCGAATCCCAGTCTTTCCGGTTCTTCCCGTATTTTCCGGTTGGTGATGAAAAATCCAGCCAGATAATATCGATCTTGCCGTAATTGGTCAGCAATTCCCTCACCTGATCTTTGAGGTACTTGCGGTATTTGCTCATATCCCGGCCCCTGTTCAAACTGTCATAATCAGCATCCGTCTTTCCGCTTTGCGGATGGTTCAGGTCGATAATATAATCGGGATGGTGCCCACCTTCAATCCTTCGGCCCGGAAAGCATCGACATATTCCCTGATCAGGTCCTTTTTTACCGGAGTATTAGTTGCCTTATAATCAGTGAATTTTGAATCGAACAAACAAAATCCCTCATGATGCTTTGAAGTCATAACCGCGTATTTCATTCCCGCCTCTTTTGCCATCCGGGCCCATTCGCGCGGATTGTACAAATCGGGATTGAATTGTTCGAAATACTTCAGGTAGTCCGCCTCTGAAATGCGCTCGTTCTTTTTCACCCATTCATGCCGGGCCGCCTGGGCATATAAACCGAAATGGATGAACATGCCGAAACGGTCATCTGTCCACCATTTCATACGGGCAGTTTTTTGCTCTTCGGTCTCTTTTGGCAATTGGGCCATCGATGCTGCGAAATTCATCAGCAAACAAGAGCCGATGATCGCTGCTGCAAGAAATGTTCGTTTATTCATTTAATCTTATAATTTGTTGTAAGTCAATACTGATCGTTCCCGTTTGAAGTCCTTTACCGGTTGCCTTTACGATTATCGTTCCACCTGCACCTTTCCTGGCCTTGACAATAACGAGAGCCAGTCCGTTAAATGCTTGGCGCTCATGGCTTTGGAAGGGCTCAAAACTGGTCGCATCTCCATTGTCGGTGGCCACGATCTCTCCCGGGCCTTCAATCTCAAATTTGATGAGCGGATTCGACCCTGGCACCACCCATCCTTCCTTATCCTGCACCAAAACAGTGATATAGGCCAGATCAGGCCGATCCGACGAGATGGTCTTTCTATCCGATCTTAACGTTATTCTTGACGCATCTCCCGTTGTCTTTAAGATATCTGATGCCCATTTATTCCCGTTTTTATAGGCGATGGCTTCAACTCTGCCCAGTTCATATTTAACGTTGTCCCACACCAGACGAAAGTCTTCGCCCGGTCGTTTTGCTTTCCGGCCCTGGCTCTTGCCGTTAATAAAAAGCTCCGCTTCGTCGCCTGAAGTGTACACATGAACCGGGATAGTCTGTCCAATCTTTTCTTTCCAGTTCCAGTGGGGCAGAATGTGCGCCATAGGCAGATCGGGCCTCCACTGGGATTGATACAGATAAAACCGGTCCTTCGGGAATCCTGCCAGATCAACGATCCCGAAATAGCTGCTGCGCGAGGGGGGATTAGTTTTACGCAGTTCATCGAGTTTCGTTTCCAACTCGGCCTTTTTCGTTGGATCATTCCTGAAATTAAGCAGATTGGTTTCATCGGAATTGTAAGGAGTAGGCTCTCCCAGATAATCAAAGCCGGTCCACACATATTCACCCAGCAAATTAGAGAATTTAGCGTTGGTGCGGAACTGATCGTCAGGCGAACATCCCCAGTCGGGTTTGGTTTGGTCATACGAGGAAATCTGCCAGTTCTGATAATCGTTGCCGAAGAAATAGTTCACGCCCATGAGGTCGATTCCCACTACCGATCCTACCTCGCGGCTGTTATCCGGATCATTGTACCCATTGGAAACCGGACGGGTCGGATCTTCAGCGCGTACAATATCCGCCAGATGTTTGGTCATTTCAACATTCTGCTGATCCCCCACTTCGTTGCCGATCGACCAGATAAACACCGATGGGTTATTGCGGTCGCGATGCACCATGGCTTTCAGGTCCTTTTCATGCCATTCATCATAGAGCTTATTGTAATCCCATTCCCTTTTACCTTTTTTCCAGCAGTCGAAAGCCTCGTCCCACACCAGAAAACCCATCTGGTCGGCCAGTTCGATCAATTCCGGTGCCGGTGGGTTGTGTGAGGTCCGCAGTGAATTGCATCCCATCTCTTTAAGTATCCTGAGTTGCCGGCGAAGGGCGCTGGTATTGATGGCGGCTCCCAATGCTCCCAGATCGTGATGGTTGCAGGTACCCTGGATTGCCACCCGCCGGCCGTTGAGCAAAAATCCGTTACGGGCGGTGAATTCAATGGTGCGGATGCCAAATGGCGTATTGTACATGTCGACAATTCTTCCGTTTACCCGGACTGTGGTTTGGGCAACATAGCGGTTTGGGGAAATGATGTCCCACCGTTTCGGATTCGGAACCGTTGCAGTTGCAGTGGCAGTAACACTTGAGCCAGCGCCGGGTTTAATTACTGCATCGTCAAAAGAAGCTACTTTGGCTCCCTTCGCATTTTTATCATCAAGCTCAAAAATAGTTGTCCGGATAGTTGCCTCAACCGGCAAATTTCCCTGGTTATCAACGGTTACATCTATTTTGACCAAAGCCGATGCGTCGGTAATTTCGGGGGTGGTGATATAGGTTCCCCAGTGACCAACATGAACTGGATTGGTTTTTATCAGCCATACATGCCTGTAAATTCCCGCACCGGGATACCAGCGAGATTCCCATTTTTCGGTATCCAGTCGGACTGCCAGTACATTTTTCGCTCCGTATTTCAGATAGGGAGTGAGTTCCATCCGGAACGAGGTGTATCCGTAGGGCCAGGTTCCAAGATAATTTCCGTTCAGCCAGACCTTTGCATAAGCCATGGCCCCATCAAAATCGATAAAAACCCGATTTACGGCATCCTGAGTCGTAACAGAAAAATATTTACGGTACCAGCCAATCCCCTGATAGGGAAGTTTTCCTGTCTCCCCTTTGAGTTCTATTCTGAAAGGCCCTTCAACGGCCCAGTCGTGAGGCAGATCGAGCTTTCTCCAAGCGGCATCGTCGAGGTCAGGGCTTTCCAATCCGGCCGGTTCGGTCACCGATGTGCCATCGGCCTGCAAACCAAACCGGGCGAAGCGCCAGTTTTCATCGAGCGGGAGTGTATAGGCGGCTCCCATACGGGTAATGGGCTGGGGGTTCTGTGCGCTTCCGGGCATTGGTGCCAAAACAGACAAAACCAGCAGTACAAATCCTGCGATAATGGTTTTACTTGAATAGTTACCGGGTGTCATTTCGAATTCTATTAAAATAAATAATTCCGTAAAGATATAAAGCCTCTCTGCGGTTCTTTGCGAATTCTTTGCGTTCTCTGCGGTAAAGGAAAGATTTTACCGCAGAGAACCGCAGAGTTTTTACGCAGGGACCGCAAAGATAAGCCTAGTTTACTTTTCTGTTTCGGACAATTAAAAAATCAACGATAAAAATTCAGATGTTATTGGACTCCCCAGCCCGGATTCGGCTTATCCCCCATTTCCAGCTCCAGCGTCCCACCGGCCGCAATTGTTTCATGCCGTATCCAACACTTGTCGTAAGGCTGGCCATTAAGCCTAGCCGACTGGATATAAATATTGGCCGCTGAATTGTTCCTCGCAATAATGGTAAAGGTTTTACCTGAAGAATACTTTGGGTCGAGTTGGATATTGATCCGGTCAAATACCGGGCTGGTAATCTCGTACCGGGTATCACCCGGACATACCGGATGAATTCCGCTGGCTGCGAGCACATACCATGCCGACATCTGACCCACATCTTCATTTCCCACCAGCCCTTCCACCGAATTGTGATAGGCCCGGCGGCAGATTTCACGGGTCCATTTCTGGGTGAGCCAGGGTGCGCCCAACCGGTTAAACATAAACGGCACCTGATGCACAGGTTCATTTGGATGATTGTAATAATCGTTCCACATCATGTTTTCCGGGGATTTTTCGAAAAAGTCCGTCAAGTCAGCAATCGTCTTCTCCCGGCCGCCCAACAACCCTGCCAGCCCGTCAATATCGTGCGGCACAAACCATCCCTGCTGGTACGGATTGCTTTCCACCGAACCATATCCCTGCTCGAGCCTGCCCTTTGCCGGCCAGGGCTCCCAGGTTCCATCCTTCTTTTTAGGCCGGAACCAGCCCACCGACGGATCGAAAACATTACGGTAGCTCTGTGCCCGCTTCCGGTACAATTTCTTGTCGGCCGGTTTTCCGAGGTACCGTGCAAATTCCGACAGGCACCACTCGGAGTAGGCATGCTCGAGGGTTGTTGAGATACCCGAAGAATAACCACGCTCGCCATTCCCGAATTTCTCAACTGAATTCCTCGAATACTCGTAAGCCTTCGGGATATTAAAATTCCGGATCCCCTTGGCATAGGCATCGGTGATCACCGACACGGCAGGATTGCCGATCATGCATCCGCTGTAGGCATTCAGGAATTCCCATCTTTCCAGATAGTGCGTTTCGTTTTCATCGGCCAGTTCCACCAGCGAATTGATCATATCATTCACCACCGAAGGATTGATTATCGTTTGCAAAGGGAACTG
>JAPLDV010000421.1 GCA_026391235.1 Bacteroidia bacterium
CGCGGGCAAACCCTCCGTGTTCCAGCTTTTTCGTGATATTCTCGAGAACCAAGATGGAGTCGTCGACCACCATCCCGATCGCTATGGAAAGGGAAGAGAGGGTGATGAGGTTGATGGTTCCTCCGGAAAGGTACAAGTAGATGAAACCGACAATCAGTGAGATCGGGATGGAAAGCGAAATAATGAAGGTAGCCCTCCAGCGCCCGAGGAAGAAGAATACCACAATGACAACAAAGATCAGGGCGTAAAGCAGGGTCGTCGCCAGGTTGTTGATCGAAGCCATCGTACTCAGGGAAGAGTCCATCAGGATTTCCACCTTCACATCGGGCGGCAGGGTCTTCTTGATCTGCTCCAGCCTGGCTTTGATCTTATTGGCTACCGTGACCGTATTGGCATCCGACTGCTTCTGGATCATGATGCGGACGTTCTTGCCTCCATTGGACCGCTCATAGGTTTTGACATCCTTGAGCCCGTCGCGCACGGTGGCGATGTCACTCAGGTAAACCGTCTTTCCGTTGATATTGCTGACGATGATATCCCTCACCTGGTCGCTGCTTTCCCATTCCCCCTGCAGCCGGAGCGGAAGATCGGATTTTCCCATCTCGAGACTTCCCGAGGGCAGGTTAATGTTGTTGGCCGCCAGTATCCCGGCCAGCTGTTCCACAGTCATGTTGTAGCTGTCGAGCTTGCGCGGGTCGACATCCACCATCACCGCCCGGATCGGGGCACCGAGCTCGATAATGTTACCAACCCCATCGATCCGGTTTAGTGGCTGTATCAACCGCTTGTCGAGGATGTCCTTGATGCCGTTGTAGCTCTCGCCGGCAGTAATGGTGAACATGACGACCGGCATCATGCTCGTGCTCATCTTGAAAATCGTGGGTAATTCCACCCCCTCCGGCAAGTTGCGTTCTGCAAGGCCAACCGCATTGCGCACCTCATTCGTCGCTTCGTCCAGGTTGGCCCCCCACTCGAATTCCAAGGTGATCACAGAGATATTGTCTTTCGATTTGGAACTGATCTTCTTGAGCCCGGTGAGCGAACCAAACCCGTCCTCGAGTTTGCGCGTGACGTTTTGCTCCACATCGGAAGCATTGGCCCCGGTGTAAAAGGTGAATACAGAAAGGATCGGCGGATCGATCTTGGGAAAGAAATCCACGGGTAACTGCAGATAGGAATAGAGCCCGAAGATCACCACCGCGATGAAGATCATAATGGTGCTGACGGGCTTCTTTACCGCTGTGCTGAATAAACTCATGATGTCAGTTCTTAATGGTTATCGTAGTCTGGTTTTCGAGCTTGTTCTGCCCGACGACGATCACTTCGTCACCATCGGTAATGCCTTCCAATATCTCAATCCTGTCGTTGATCAGGCGCCCGGTGGTCACCTTTGTCTTGACGGCAACTTTGTTCCTGTTCAGGAATACGTACATGTCGTTGGTCCCGGTTTGTTTGATGATGGAAATATTCGGAACCAGTATCGCGCTGCCCTGTCCGAGGTTGAGCTGTATCATGGCAAACATCCCGGGACGCAGTTTCAATCCCGTGTTCTGAATCCTGAGCTCAACGGTGAAGGTCTTGGTGGCGTTGTCCACGGTCGGGTAGATCCTGTAAATGTCACCGCTGAAAGCCATATCCGGATAAATTTCAGATTTGACATCGGCTTTCATCCCGGTCTTAACCAATGGGTAGTAATTCGAGGAAATACTGATAAGTGCCTTAAGCTGATTAATCTGAATGATTGAAAGGATAGCCGGTTTACCGACGGTTACAACCGGGGCGCCGGAATAGATTTCGCCGTCTTCAAAATACTTACCGGATATTACTCCGCTGAAAGGAGCTTTCAGCTGGGTATTGTCAAGCAGGAACTGATAGCTTGTTTTGGCGATATCGTAGGCCGACTTGATCTGGTCATATTGCTGGTCGGCAATGCTGTTTGTTTGCTTCAGGGTCTCCAGTCTTTTGAAATCCGTTTCCAGTTTCATTAAATTAATATGTGCCTGTTCCAGGTTGGTACGGTCCATGAGTGCCACAACCTGGCCTTTGCTGACATTGCTGCCGATTTCAACATTCATCTTTTCAATCCTGCCGGGAGCTGAAGGGGCTAAGTGTACTTCTTCAAAAGGAATTAAAGAAGCCGTGAAATCAATATAACGGGTAATCGATTCCGTTTTGACGACCATTGATTTTACGGATACTGATTGTTTTATATCAGGCTGTTTCGTTTCAGTATTACTGTCTTTTTTTGCGGTGCAGGCTCCACCTGCGAGTAAGAGTCCCAGAGCAACGGACAAATTCAAAGCTTTTATTGTATTCATTTTATTAAAGTTTACTGTTTATCTTACGTAAGGTCATCTCAGCATTAAGCAATTGAAGTATTAAATTGGTAAAATTTGATTCTGCCGTTAGGTAGTCGTTATTGGCACTTGTTACTTCGAGGCTTGAAATAATGCCCTGCTGATATTTTAAATTCATTTTATCCAAAACTTCTTTTGCAATTTCCACAATCGCTTTCTGGGTATCATACAGGACAAGAAGAGTATAGTAGTTATAGCCAAACTGCCTTTCCTGCAAGGTCAGCTGTTGTGTCAGGAGCTCCTTGGTATTGGTACTTATGTCGCTGTCGATTCTTGCCTGGTTCAGTTGTGCCAGTCTCTGTCCGCCCGAAAGGATCGGAACGTTCAGCGTTAATCCCACGACATTCTTGGGAGTAAAGTCGAAAAGAGGCTTCAGAATCTTATCGGTACGTGAATAATAGGCAGCCAGGGTTGGCAGATAGCTGGACTTCCTCATCTTGATTGTCTTTTGTGCAATATCGCCCTGCATCGATATCAATTTAAAGTCGATATTATTCTGGATATTGAAAGATTCCGCTAATGACGAATGCAAAATAAACTGCCTGGAAATATCGTCAAGGTTTGAAGCCAGGGAAATAGCCTGATCTGAATTTAAGCCCAGTTGAAAGCGCAGCAGGTTATACCCAAGTTCGACCTGCCTCTGCATGGATTTAAGTGCATTATCGACCGATGCAACCATAACGGAAAGCTTTTTCACATCTGTTTGTTCGATGATGCCGGCATTGGCAAGGTTTTTAGTTTTGTCGTAGATCAGCAGGGCATTCTCCTTATTGGATCTGATGATGACCAGTATCCTTTCACTGGCCAGGATCATGCAATAGGCCTGGATGGTCTGTTCCTTGACATTCAGCTCATCCTTCTGATAGCTCTGTTCTGTAATGGTTTTGGCCAGCTTCGAAAGTTCGATGCCAACGAAATAGTTACCGTTAAATACCAGCTGGCTGACGTTTGCCTTAAAGCTGCTGGTAGGATTAAACTCGATGATAGCTGGCGGTGCTGCAGGGTTTAGCTGCAGTGAGGCTTGAGCTCCCAAAAAATTATTATAATCCATGGAGGCATTAATCTGAGGTAACCCTGCCGCAATGGTTTCTCTAAGTTTTTGAGTTGATTTGTCAATTGCAAATTTTGAATTTACCAGGGTTTTATTGTGACCAATGGCGTAGCTTACGGCACTATCCAGTGACAGGATCAGCGGATCCTGTGCCTGTAAGGATAAAACGGCTAAGCAATAGATACCACTGACAATGAACTTATAAATGGTTTTCATTCGATTTAATTTTAATTTTTCTTTGTGTTTAGTTTAACTTCAAATTAATCTGAAATTTAAAAGGGTTCGGCAGTCAATCGTTGTTAACGTCAACCATGTTTATAAATAAAGTTATAGTTTTTCAGCATTGCCTTTTATATGACTTACTACTTTGTGAAAAGTGTCTATTTCCTCCTGCGTAAGCCCTTGCTGAATGTTCTCCATCAATTCAAACACGATTTTCATATACTGGTCCCTTACACGGTATCCGGCCTTTGTCACCATCAGGTAATTCTTCCGCCGGTCTTCGATCGCAGAAACCCTCCTGACCAATCCTTTTTCTTCCAATGAATCGATTAGCCTGAGGATGGCTGATTTATCCTTTCCCATCAGTTCCGCCATATCTTTTTGAATGACATCCTCTTCTTTCAGGGTGATGGCATGTAAGAGGCTGAATTGCTCAGTGGATATCTTGATTTCATCATCTATCTGCTCATCGGACCGTTTTTTAAACACACGGAATACCTCATGCATCATTTTTCCCAAATCCATCAACGACAATTTCTGGTTTCCCATTCTTGTGCAAATTTTAACCGCGCAAAGGTAAAGACAATTAGTTGATCTATGCAACGATTTAGAAATATTTTGTTTTCTTCCTTAGGGTCTTGATATGATGTTCAGTTTTTGGCAGTGAAAACCGGAATACTCCAAACAGTCAGTTGTTTCTAAAGATTCATGAGCTTCCCGATTTCTGTACCTGATCGGGTTTGAATCCGGAACGCATAAACGCCCGGGTTGATCTTGCTGATGTTGATCTGATGCTTGTTCCTGTTCTTTAATTATCTTTGGGTGACTTGAAACCAACGAAATAAAACATGAAGAATTCACTATCATCAGTTACTCTAGTGCTGGGATTTCTAATGCTTACAATAACCGGTGCTGCCCAGAAAGCTAACCCGGGGTCCTTGCAAAGCTGGCGCGAATCGCGCTTCGGCATGTTCATTCACTGGGGGCCGGTAAGCATCACCGAAAAGGAGATCAGCTGGTCGCGTGCGAATACAAATCCGAAGTGCCCAAACAACGGGGAAACACCGGCTGATGTATACGACAACCTATACAAGCGATTCAACCCGGTGAACTTCAATGCCGGGGAATGGGTGGCCACTGCAAAGGCTTCCGGGATGAAATACATGATCCTGACGGCCAGGCACTGCGACGGGTTCCTGCTGTGGGACTCGAAGGTGGACGATTACAACATCATGCATACCCCTTTCAGGCGGGATGCGTGCGCTGAGCTGGCGAAAGCCGCCCACGAGGCCGGAATGAAGATCGGGTGGTATTTTTCGCCGATGGAGTGGCGCGATCCCGACTGCCGCAACGAAAAGAACGGGGAATTTGTAAAGCGCATGCAGGCCGAACTGAGGGAATTGCTGACCAATTACGGAAAGATTGATATCCTCTGGTTCGATACCGATGGCAAGGAGGCTCCCTGGGACCAGGAAACCACCTATAAGCTAGTGCGGCAGCTGCAGCCGGATATCGTCATCAATGAGCGTCTCGACTTAGGTGATCAGGGCGGCTGGAACGAGGGTGTCATCGGCCCGAACGCCGACTTCCACACGCCGGAGCAAACGGTCGGTAAATTCGACCAGCGCCCATGGGAATCGTGCATGACCGTTTCAAAAAAAAGCCAGTGGTCGTGGGGCGGCCATTCCGACGGGGTGAAGCCGGCCGGTCAGTGCCTCGACATGCTGATCCGGTGCGCGGGGGGTGATGGCAACATGCTGCTGAACGTGGGCCCGATGCCGGACGGGGCGATCGCACCGGAGCAGGTGGCGGTGATCAGGGAAATGGGTGAATGGCTGGCCAGGAACGGCACCAGCATTTACGGCACCCGCGGCGGACCGTGGAAACCGGGCAGGTCCGGCGTGTCCACCTGCCGGGGCAACACGGTTTACCTGCATGTTCTCGGCCGGTCCGGCAATACGCTGGAATTGCCTGCCATTCCTGCGAAAATTATCCGGTCAACGCTCCTGGCCGGCGGTAAGGTCAAGGTCGTTCAAACGGACAAGAACATTTCAATTGCACTTCCACCGGCAGGGCCGGAAGTGAAGGACCTGATCGTCGTGCTGGAACTGGATCGCCCGGCCGGCAGTATCGAACCGGTGAACATGAATCTTCCGTCGCTGTCGCTCACCGCCGGGAAAAAGGCCACTGCCTCGAATGTATACCAGGGAATGGCTGCCTATGCCGCCGGCCAGGCATGCGATGATGACGAAACCACCCGCTGGGCCACGGATAACGGAACTAAAGCTGCATGGCTGGAGGTGGACCTGGGATCGGCGAAAACCATCGGCCGCGCGCTCATCAGGCAGGCTTACCCCGAACTCAAACGGATCCGGAAATTCTCGGTTGAATACTGGCAGGATAACCAGTGGAAGACCTGCTATGCCGGCGAAAATTTAGGTGAAGTGCTGGATGTGAAGTTTAACCCGGTCACCGCACAGCGGGTTCGGCTGAATATAACCGAAGCCACCGAAGGCCCGACCATCTGGGAGTTCCAGGTATTTTCGACAGCCAGGTAGGGTCCGGCGCTAATTCTTTTTCTGGTTGGCAATAGCCCTGTCAACTTCCAGGATGAGCTGATTGATCTCGTCAGCCAAAGATTTTTCAGTATTTGGTTGTATCAATTCCTGACATTTTTTCAGGGCATTCCGTGCTTCCGTATATTTCCCCTGGTGATAAAGCCCGACTGCTTTGGTTTGCCAAAGGTCGGGGTCACGGGGACTTAGCTCCAGCGCTCTATTGATGTATTTAATCCCATCCTCCAAATGGATGTTTTTATCAAACAGGAACCATGCGAATACATTAAGCCAATCAATTTTATCAGGTTTCAGTGTAAGCCCCTTTTGTGCATAATTTATGGCCTGATCAGTCATGTTCATGTCACGGTAAGTCGCAGCAACATCCATATAATCTGATGCTTCGTCCTTTGATTCTTTGGGAATTCTCAAGATGAACTTCTCCAGGTATTCCTTCCCTTTTGCAGTATCACCCATTGCTAAATACAGGTTGGCCTGTCTAATATTAATGCGATGAAATCCGGGAAAATCCATCTCTGCTTTTTCATATATATCCTTTTCGTTCTGATAATCTTGAGTTGTATGGTACAAGGATCCGAGATACATGTAAAATATGGGTGTTCCGGGTTTTGAATTCCATTTCTTATAGATATTCAGAGTTTCCTTCAATTCAGGGATCGCCTTTGGATACTTTTCCATCCTCGAGTAGGCATCGCCTAAAAAGAAATGCACACTGGGCAATTGATCGTTGATCTGGTTCATGAATTTCAAGCATTCAATTTCCTTCTCCGGTGTTTTATTGCACCTGGCGTTTAACCATTCGATCCAGTATTTTTCCTGCACGGATAGCTTTTGGTCCTTTTTCCCGTAAATCCTGGCACAGCATTCTCTTGCTTTCTCAACCATATTATTTGCCAGATAGTAATAAGAAAGGAATACATGCGCGAATACATAATTCGAGTCAGCGATCAAAGCTTCAGCGAACCAATTGATGGCTGTTTGATAATCATATTGATACCCGGCTTCAAATCCTTTGATTAAATCAGTGTAGGCATCGGATGAAGTTGTGGTAGCAAAGGCCCTGAAATCGGGAGTCACGTCCTTTTTCAAAACGGATATGATCAGGTAATCCCTCACCAGTTTTGAGAGCGAATCTGTTTTTGTCCAGATATCCTTGCCTGGGGATGCCGTAGCTACCCTGAAAACGGTTAAAACTTTTTCTGTGGCGGCAGCATCGATCAACCGGGCATACAAACAAAGTGTGTCGCCTTCCTGTTTTATGCTACCCGCTACAAAGATTCTGGCAATCCCGCTATTGACCTGTTCCGCTGCCCTTACTTCCAGTTCTTCCGTTGTTCTTAACCAACCGGTTATTTTATCCGGAATGTCTTTCTTCAGTTTATTCCAGGTCGAATCATTGGTCGAGTTCTGAAACGGCAGGACAGCGACAGAACAGGCTGCTGAAGTCTGCGTTTTCCCGAGGGTGCCTGGCTTGAACAGCTTCGGATAGACAAGAATCGCAGCAATTACGGCAAAAACACCAATTGCTGCTGCCCAAATCCACGGTTTTCGCCACAAACCGAAGGCCAGTTTCTTTACCCTTTCTTCACGTTCTTCACGTTCTTCACGTTCTTCACGTTTCTTCACGAATGTATCATCCCCGAAACGCTCCCCGGCTGGAATCTTTTCCTTCTCCCCAACAGCCGATCCCATCTTTAACCCGTTGATGATCTCTTTAACGGCATTGGCCACCTTGTTGATCTGATCCCGGTAAACCAGCTGCTGGCCGGTTTTGGCCAGGTCATCGTCCCGCATCCGCAACGGGCGGTTGACCCCCTGGGAATGATATATAAAATCCACCGGCCGGATGAACCCGAGGTAGCTTTCAGCCAGTTTGATGTCTTCGGGTTCAAGATGGTGGATCCTCACCGGCAATACCCGGGAAGCCACGTTCCCGCCGGGCAGTTTCACCTTCAGCCCGAAACGGTCGTGTGAGGCCTGTTCGATAAAAGCGATGAACTCATGCTCCCATGCATAGCTCTTTGGATCGCAATAGGTTCGTGAAACGATCGGGATGAAAACCAGCGCCTTCAGCTTCTCTTTCAGGGATTC
>JAPLDV010000150.1 GCA_026391235.1 Bacteroidia bacterium
GCAACCGGCAGTGTTGACTTATCCGGTTTGCCCGGCAGCGGAACCTGGACATTAACCAGAACCCCCGGCGGAACCACAAGCACGGGCACCGGCACCACTACTACAATATCCGGCTTGGCTGCAGGAATATACACTTTTACCGTTACCAATGCGGCAGTCTGTACCTCGGTATCTTCAGGGAACGTGGTGATCAATACGCAGCCGGTTACCCCAACTGCTCCGGCGGTCGGCACCATTACGCAACCCACCTGCGCCCTGGCAACCGGAAGTGTTGACTTATCGGGTTTGCCCGGCAGCGGAACCTGGACATTAACGAGAACCCCCGGCGGAACCACTTCAACGGGCACCGGCACCACCACTACAATTTCCGGCTTAGCTGCAGGAACATACACTTTTACCGTTACCAATGCGGCAGTCTGTACCTCTGTATCTTCAGGGAACGTAGTGATCAATACTCAGCCGGTCACCCCAACACCAATAATTACTCTGAATGGCAAAATCTTACATTCTAACACTGAAAATGGCAACCAATGGTATAATCAATATGGATTAATTAATGGTGCTACAAATCGAGACTATACTGTGACCACAGATGGTGATTATTATGTAATTGTAACAATAAATGGTTGTAGCTCAGAACCATCTAACACCATACATATGGCAAATGTAGGAATTGAGCTTACGGGGAATCATAAGAAAATCAGCGTATATCCTAATCCTGTTTCAAATGAATTAGTTATTGAGATAAGGGGTAACACAAAAAATACAAATTTTGAAATACTAAATTCAATTGGTCAGGTCGTTTTCAAAGGCAATATGTTTGAAAGGGTGGTTATACAAGCAAAGAACTTTTCTCATGGCATTTACTTGATAAAACTTGAGTTGAAATTGTCCTGTTTTTCGATTGCTTCATTGACAACGATTGTGCGTCCTTCTATTTCGGCGCCGTTCAGTTGTTCAATTGCATTTTTACCTTCGGCTTCGTTTGTCATTTCAACAAATCCAAACCCTTTGCTTCTTCCGGTGTATTTGTCAGAAATAACCGTGGACGAGCTAACTTCGCCATACTCTTCAAAGATTCCTTTTAAGTCGTCTCCGCTAACGCGATAAGGCAGACTTCCTACATAAATTTTCATAATACAATTTAATTTAAAACCGGGGCAAAGGTAAGGAGTTTTATTTAGGTTTCTGCAAATCTCCTAATAATTTGCAAAATATTTTATTAGCTGTTAAAACGGACCCAATCAGCGCTCGTAAAAAGTATGGATTTAATGGTTAATCAGGCAGAAATTTTTTCCTTAGCTCATCTATCTGGAATTCGTCAATCGGTTTCATGGTTCCAAGCGGAATGCTGTGGATCAGTGACCTGGCACTGAATTCAGCAACTTCGAGCCGGTCGAAGGCATGGAGCAGGCTGTTGCCGGTGACCAGAATACTATCATTTTGGATGATCAGAACCGGGTGGTCGGAACGTAGTGATTGGCTGATCCGTTCCTGACCTGCAAAATGGGCACCGAAGGGAAGCAATGGTACATCCTGCAGTAATATCCAGCTTTCCGGGATTGTACGGTTATCGAAACTCTGCCCGGTAACACCGAAAGCCATCGAATACGGAGCCTGCGTGAAAATTATGGCTTTTACGACCGGATTCCGGCGGTAAATTTCCTGATGGATTAGGATCGACCGGCTGGGGACTTTGCCTGGTTCACATTCTCCATTGCGGATCTGAACCACGTCTGATGGCTCTATATCCCAGCGGGAAAAATTACGAGGGGTGATCAGGAAATCTCCACCTCGCCACCGTGTAGAAACTGTGCCGTACGTGCTGATCATTAGCCCCTGATCACAAGCCCTCCTCACAATCCGGCAAATTTCTGAACGTAACTCCCTTTCATCAGAAGGATAATCAACCGATGCCATTTCTGGGACAACCGCCCCATACTGAGCTTCAAAAGCCAATATCTGATTTTCAGTCAGATAGTTAGGAGTCCCAATCATTCTGGCATTGATCAGAATCCGTGCAACAAATTCAAACGTTTCAAACCGCTCAAAGGCATCCTGCAGATTGATCCCGCCAACTACAGTTCCATGATTTTCAAGTATCACGGCATTAAATAATCTTGTCGCCCAGGGCCTGAGATCCGGGTAATTCATATTTGGCATAACCGATCGGACCGCATACCTGGCGGGCCTGGGGAATAACATTTGTATTGGGGAAATCACGCACTATACTGAACGATACCAGCGCTGGCGGGTGCGCATGTACAATGGCTTTCAGGTCGGGACGGGCTTTATAGATAGCCAGGTGAAAAGGCAATTCCGATGAGGGTTTATGCGGACCGGATACCGATCCATCGGGATGGACGCAACAAATATCCGATGGCCGTAAAGATCCTTTATCGATGGCAGCAGGAGTCACCCATACGTCATCATTCTCATCGTGGATTGAGATGTTCCCACCTGATGTGGTGGTGAGCCCCTGGTGATATATCCTGCTGATTATCTCAGTTACTTGCTCCCTCGGATGCATTAAGAATGGGTTCATGATGGTAGGTTGTTTGATTGGTTAGTGGTCGGGTATCGGGTATCGGGCATTGGGTATCGGGTATTGGGTATTGGGTATTGGGTATCAGGTATTAGGTTTCGGGTATCAGGTTGTTCTTTCTTTACTTTCTTTTCGTCCTTAACGTCCTCACATCCTTAACGTCCTCACGTCCTCACGTCCATAACGTCCTCACGTTTACATTTTGTCTGCCAGGTGTTCTATGAGAATCTTGATTCCGATGCCAATCAGGACGAGTCCCCCGATGATGCCAAGCTTGTTCCCGAAGATGGGACCGAGCTTATTCCCAAGTATAACACCGATAAAGCAGATCACGAAGGTGATGAGTCCGATCATGAGGATCGGCAACCAAATGGTCATATCGAGAAAAGCAAAGCTGACACCGACGGCCAGTGCGTCAATGCTGGTGGCCAGGGAGAGAATCAGGAGGGTCGGGAAATGCAGGCAGTTTTTAACCGCCTCATCTTTTTTCGAACTGTTAAAACTTTCCCAGATCATACGGCTGCCAACCAGAACTAAAAGCCCGAAGGCGATCCAGTGGTCGATTTCTTTGATGTATGAGCTGAATGTGATACCTGCTG
>JAPLDV010000489.1 GCA_026391235.1 Bacteroidia bacterium
CACAACTGGTGAAAGCGTTTTTGCCCCCTTCACCGTCAGTAAGTCCTCAATCAGCAATCAGTTCATCATGAAGGCGCTGACCTATGATGAGGAATACGACCGGGGTGTTTTAAAGGGAATTAAGGAGGAGTCGGTAAATGAAATTCTGAACACGATCGGACGGTATGGCGTTGTGGACAAAAACCTGTACGGATCGAATGGATGGCGCACCGGCTGGGCAGTGTTGCAGGAGCCCTGGCTCGCCCTGTTCGGAAATGCCATAAATGCTCCGGATTTCATCAATGGATTCTCGCAGGCTCTTGAATATGCCAAAGAACATGCCATTATGCCTGATGGCAGAGTACTGCCGCGATGGCATCACGACTCAACCGACGCCATGCCGAATACCTTCAGGCCGGATGGTTTTTATGAATGCCAGTGGGGATATATGCTCGACGCCCAGCCAGCTTTTGCAATCAATGTGGCGGAGCAGTTCGACCTGACCGGTGATATTGCCTGGCTTCGCCGGTTTAAACCTACCTGCGAAAAGGTGCTGGATTATATGATTAAAAGGGATTCCGATGGTAACGGACTCTTTGAGGTGGTTCAGAAAACCCATAAAGAGAATAAGGGTACCGACTGGCTCGATGTTGTATGGGCATCCTACGAGGTATCAACCATCAATGCTTTCATGTACAAGGCATTGATTCGATGGTCGGAGCTGGAAGCATTGCTGGGAGATCAAATGATGTCTGACAAATATCTCAGCCTGGCAAAAAAACTAAAAACAACTTTCAATAAAAACATTGCCGACGGTGGTTTCTGGGACCCAAAAAACAGTTGGTATGTGCATTGGCGGGAGGCCGACGGATCGGTCTATGGCAACAACCTGGTGAGTGTGGTAAATTTTCTCGCCATTGGGTATGGCGTTTGCGATGATCCTGTCCGTAAGACTGTCATTACCAGTAGGATAGAAGAATTGATGCAGAAAGAAAAGCTGTTCGTCTGGCCGGCGTGCTTTTTCCCGTATGAAGAAAATGTTGGGTTACTCAATGTGAATTATCCCTGGCCGAATTATGAAAACGGAGATCTGTTCCTGGCCTGGGCAGAACTCGGAACCCGATGCTATGCTGAAAACAATCCGGAAACCGCTGTGAAATACATTCGGAATGTCATCAGTCAGTACGAGAAAGATGGCCTTGGTTTCCAGCGCTATACCCGGGTTAAACAGACCGGGGCAGGTGATGATATCTTATCCAATAATATTATGGCGATAGTGGGATTGTACCGGAATATTTACGGTATCCGGCCGCAGTACAACAGGCTATATCTCGAGCCTCATCTGACAAAGGAGCTGAACGGGACAAAAATCAAATACTGGTTGCGTAATCAGGATTATGTAATCGACCTCTCAAAGGAAAAATATTCAATCGCTGCAAATAGCTTTTCTGCTTCCAGCACTAAGCCATTTGCGGTAAATATCACCGTAAATAAACTGGAATACTTCAATGCCGGTGACCCCCGGATTTCAATGAGCATTACAGGTGCGCAATCCTGTTTCATTGAGATCGTCAGCTGGGAGGATAATAACCGGCAATGGAAAGAGATTGGCAGCAATCCGAAAAGAACAATTCATCACGAATTACTCAATCTCAAACCCGATACTGTTTATCAGTTGCTCGTAAATGATAAGCCGTTAAAACAATATACTTCGGACGCGGAAGGGATCATTCATTTTGAGTATCCCGTTGATCATAATATCCTGAACATTCAGGTAAAGTAAAACGAAGTTTAATACATGGAAAAGGCTTTCAGGGTTTAGCTCACATATTAGTTTATATCGGATATTATATGAGTTGTAAATTAAAATTATCCGATATTTTTATTGTTAAAAAGTAAATCGACCATGTTATGATATCAACTGTTGCGTACCTATTTTCAGGATTAATTTTATTGGCCGGCACCTCCTCCGGCAAGATCAGCCAAGAGGCCCTTCCCGTAAGGCTGACCTGCGAATATGGTCCGGATCCGGTGGGAATAGATATACCCAATCCCCGTTTAAACTGGAACATAAATTCGCAGCAAAGGAACTGGACACAATCGGCTTATCAGATCCTGGTTGCCTCGGACAGTCTGAAACTGACCGGGGATATTGGAGATGTCTGGAATACCGGCAAGGTCAATTCTCCGGAGTGTTTAAATATCGTGTATTCGGGAAAATCATTGGTGTCCCTTCAAA
>JAPLDV010000185.1 GCA_026391235.1 Bacteroidia bacterium
AGAAAGCTTATGTTTTTCCCGGTCAGGGGGCGCAGTTTCCCGGTATGGGAAAAGATCTGTACGATCAATCTGAAATGGCACGGACCCTTTTTAAAAAGGCTGATGAGATTCTCGGGTTCGGTATTACTGACATCATGTTTAACGGCACCGAGGCAAATCTTCGCCAGACAAATGTCACCCAACCTGCGATTTTTCTGCATTCCGTCATACTTGCCAAAGTGATGGGCGACCGGTTTCAGCCCGACATGGTTGCCGGTCACAGTCTGGGCGAGTTCTCGGCCCTTACTGCCGCCGGTGCACTGAGCTTTGAAGATGGCCTGACCCTCGTATCCAAGCGTGCCCAGGCCATGCAGCGTGCCTGTGAAATGAATCCGTCAACCATGGCTGCAATAATCGGTATAGAAAATGAAGTTGTTGAAAATGTTTGTGAAGAAATCGATGAGGTGGTTGTCCCGGCCAATTACAATACCATCGGACAAATCGTGATCTCAGGATCGCACCAGGGTATCGACCAGGCTATGGCCCGTCTCCTGGAACTTGGGGCTAAAATGGCCATGAAATTAGCTGTTGGAGGGGCCTTCCATTCTCCGCTGATGGAACCTGCCCGGGCCGAACTGGCCAAAGCCATTGAGGAAGCTCCGATTATAACACCGGTCTGCCTGATCTATCAAAACGTTGATGCTCTCCCCGCCTCCGATCCGGCAACCATCCGAAAGAACCTGGTAGCCCAGCTCACCAATCCCGTGCGCTGGACCCAAACTGTACAGAATATGATTGCCGATGGTGCTACCCTATTTACCGAAGTTGGCCCGGGTACAGTTTTGCAGGGACTGCTTAAGAAGGTCGACCGGACCGTCGAAACCTGCAGTGCAAAGATAAATCCAGCATAATGCGTGTAGAGACGGATATATCCGTCTCTACCGATCACCCAATGAGATATGGATTCCTGGGAAGGTTAAACGTGACCCGGGTCCAGGCACCGACCTCACTCGCGATCCAAATCCTGCCTTTGTGATTCTCAATGATTTGTTTTACAATAGAAAGTCCAAGGCCGGATCCTGTTTTTATATCTTTCGGAACATTGCTTGCCCGGTAAAACTCTTCAAATATTTTTGAAAATTCCTCGTTTGGAATCCCGATCCCTGAATCAGACACCTCTGTGATAATGTGATCCTGGAGGTTTTTAACTGATAAACTTATGTGGCCTCCGTGTGGAGTGTATTTCACGGCATTCATCAGGAGGTTGGAAAACAATTCTTCAATGGTAAAAGGATCGCCCACGATCTTTTCGATGGAATTGTCAAAATAGAAATTGAATTTGATGGATTTGTCCGCTGCCAGGATCTGGAAAGTCGATACTACTTTTCGTACAACATCTTTCAACAAAAACTCTTCAAACTCCTTTTCCTGCCTCAACCGTTTCTGGGTAAGATTTAATAGATCCTTGACAAAACCAGTAAGCAATTCTGTTCTATCGTAAGCCCGGTTGATGAATTCCTCCTGACTTTCATTCAGCGTTCCGGTGATCTTTGTGCGGACCACTGAAAGGGTGCTGATAATGGCTGCAAGATGCCCTTTGATATCATGTGTCACACGTAACACGTATTGATGCTGCAGTTTATCCTTCTTTTCAAGTGCAATATTCGATCTCACGTAGGATTCTCCGATTTTGATTGATCGGGTAAGGATCAAGTGAATCAGGCTGACTAATAGAAAAGAAGTGGCACAAAAAATGAAGCCGGTTCCGAAGATGTAAAACTGATTACAGTATAAATCCTGGTCAATAAATCCCTCAATATGATAATGAGGGATGATCCCGTAACATTCCAGAAAAACCATGATTGCGGCAAGGATGAGTGCAAAGGTTGTATGCAGGTAACTTTCAAGGGGTGGGAATATGGAACTGGCAATAATCATATGAAAAAAGAAGAAAACCATTAAAGGATTTTCTATGCCTCCTGAATAGTGAAGCATTAAAGTCAAAATAATAAAGTCGGCGATTATCTGGAAGCGAATTTCCTGTTTGATCAAAACGACTATCCGTTCGCTATCACTCCTGATGATCCGATGCAGAAGGAGGAAGTGAATGGTATTAACTATCAGTAGAATCAGGGTCAGGATATAAATAGGTGTATCCTGAATCGATACGCCGGACAAATTTTTAACAACATACGCTGATATAGCCAGTACGGCAATGGCAATCCACCGGATCCTGATAAACCATTTGGCAAACAGGACATGGGCAGGAATCAGTCTCTTATCCATACTAATTAAACACCATATCTTCAATCATCCTCACCAGGATTAATGGATCGATCGGTTTATCTTGAAACC
>JAPLDV010000130.1 GCA_026391235.1 Bacteroidia bacterium
GCATTAATAAAGAGTGATAAACAGCAGGTGGGGGGGAGGGATCAGGTAATTAAGGATTCATATGGGATCTTCATCTATGCAGGGGGTACAATTAAAGATAAACCCCTCAAGTACAACGACTTAAGGGGTCATCTTTGTAGCCCCGACTGGACTCGAACCAGTATCTATAGTTCCGGAAACTATCATTCTATCCCTTGAACTACGGAGCCAGAACACTCACACACACACAACGCACCCAAACCCACACCCACGTAGCCCCACCAGGACTCGAACCTGAATTTAAAGTTTAGGAAACTTCCGTTCTATCCCTTGAACTATGAGGCCGTAAACGCGGATGCAAAAGTACGAAAAAAAATATTCCGGCAACACTCCCGCCGGTCAGTCGAACAAGGTATGCAAAACGGTATGTGATTTGATTTCGCCCAATCCTTCCAGATGAAGATAATAATAACTCAGGATTCCCTCGAGAAGTTCAATCCGTTTATGGCGGTCGATTTCAATGGAAGCCAGGTCGGAGGCCTGAACCAGCAGAAACCGGATCAGCAGGGCGGTTAGTTGCGGAGTAAGAAAGGAATCATGCAGGGGTGGGGAAGTGCTGAACGTGCCGTGAGTCAGATCAAACCATAAATCTCTTTGATCAGGCGGTATCCCCGGATTGAATCCAAGATAGCGCGATAAACGGAGTAAAAAATAGATATGAAAGTTGGCAATACCCTGATCAGCAATATCGAGAAACTGGATATGGCTGTCCAGAAAATCAAATAACTCTGTGTTTGGTTCCTCTTCACGAAGTGCTTTATTCAATATCTCGGCAAGAAAAAGTGCCACCGAGCACTTTACCGGATCGCCGGTCAGATGCATAAACGGACTGTGGTTCTTAACTTCTTTGATTTTCTGCAGGTCACGATTAGCCTTATAATACACCTCCAGCTCGAGGATGGTCAGCGGCTGGAAAAGATAAGCCTTTCGGTTTTTTGATGAACTGCGTGCCCCGGGCACCATAATTCCTATCCGTCCCCAACGACGGGTATACAGGTGGGCTATAAGACTGGTTTCCCCGTACTTGATCTGTTTGAAAACAATTCCGAGGGTCTTTTCAATCATGGTTAGCGAATGATCAGAATCTTTGCTACAGCTTTCCGGGATAGATCCGTGGTGGATGCAAAAACGAGATAAACGCCTGTTGCAACAGGTTGACCCGATCGCTCATTGCCATCCCAGGTGATCTGCCCGCCAAGGCTGTTGCCCTCAAATACCAGGTTCCCGGTGAGATCCGTGATTTTTACAACCGATTCCGAAGGGACTCCTTTAACCGTAATAAGCCCGGTATAACCAGGCCTTACCGGATTGGGGAAGGCATAAACCGGACCGGTGTAAAGGTCATCCCGGATTGCAGTTCCATGGTAAGAAATGACACCTCCTTCGGTCCCAAAATACACTTCACCGGATTGATTGTCGATCTCAATGGATACAATTTCATTGGACAGCAGGGGTGAATTGGTGACATTAAACGATTGGATCAGTTCGGTTCCATCGGCATTGGTTAAAAAAACTCCGGAATTCCTGGTGCCAAACCATTTCCGGTTGGCTCCGTCAATTGCGATGGCCGTCACGATTTCGGTTCCAAGCAGCCCGTGAAATAGGGAGTCGCCCTGGTTCACACTGGGTTGGGTTGCGTAAAAATCAGACGATGAAAAAATGGCAGAAGGTGCATAATAAACCACGGCCCCTGAGCTGGTCCCAATCCAAAGCCTGCCATCGAGATCAACGGCCATGGAATAAATGTCGTTCAGTATCTTAATGGTGTTGTTCGGAGGAAATGAAACGCTTAGCGGCAACCTTACCGTTCGGTCATCGGTAACGTCATCAATGTCTTTACCATTATCAAAAGCAAACAACCCGTTGCCTTTGGGCAGCATGATCCACTTGATATCACCCGGAGTTATTACGATCGGGCCGGTAAAGGCATCACCGAGGTATTGACCGTAGGAGAAACTTTTCCAGGTACCATCTTTTTTCATTACGGATACCGGCGATGGTACACTTGAATTGGTTACCCAGAGGTTGTTTTTTGAATCAAATGCGAGTCCGCCGATACGGATATACGGACTTCCCGGGAAAACACTGGTGAGTGCCCCATCGGTGTTTGTATCATTAAAAATTCCTATGTACCCGCCATCCCGGAATTCCACAACCCCGTAACCCCAGGAGGCTCCATATACATGCTTCGGATCGGCCGGATCAACCGCCAGACGAACAATATCACGGATCAGTCCCATTTGGGGGACAGTGATCGGGTTGAACGCATTCCAGGTGCCGTTGAGTTTGGCTGATACCCCGCTGATGTTCCAGATATTGTTCCAGGAGGCATCATAAGCACCCCCGGCTATCCATAAATCTCCATCGGCAACTGCCATATCAAAGGTTCTCCGGTCCCAGGGACCTGCCGGCCTGATCTTCGTAAATGTTTCAAAATCAGTCGAGTAGATCAATCCGAAATCTCGATCGGCTATCCATGGCTTCCCTTGATTATCCAGGAGGAAATCATTCGGGTTCATCAGATCCTCACCATAACGCCCAATGTGCCGTTGAACCTGGCCATCCGGACTGATCAGGTTGATCTGGTACGAACTGACAACCACAAGCTGACCGTCATCATACCGCATGCGGCGTATATCATTGTAATACCGTGGGAACCACGTCCATTCATTTCCATTGTAAAGATAGATTGAATCCACATCCCCGGTGGTACTCAGGTGCGAAGCCCAAAGTTTGCCGTCGTTGTATGCCAGGTGGTTAACTGTTTCACCCGGAAAAGGCTGCCCGGCAACAGGTGTCCAGACCCGGTAATTTTCAAGTTCCGGATCATTGATACAGGCCTTGAAGATTCCTTTTTCTGTAGCTGCAAAAATAGAATCGAAATTAAAAATGGCTGTTTCAAAAATCGCCAGATGAGAACCATTGGGACCGATATAATAGGTTGATGCCACTTCATCACGGGTGAGATTCAGCCGGATGATCCCAAATCCGCAGGATAGCAGGGCATCATCGCCCTGAACCTGAATACTGTTTATCTTTTTACTTCCGGTCATCATTTTATGCTTGATATCCGGTATATTGATGATGCTGTTGTCCCGGAGCAGGTCGATATTGGAATTTGCATAA
>JAPLDV010000598.1 GCA_026391235.1 Bacteroidia bacterium
ATACTTTACATATTCGTGCAATGAATTAATCTTTCCAAAAATGTCACCGGCAATAAACATGGTTTGCTCGAAGTGGGGCAGATTGGCGTGTCCGCGCTGTATATGATAGATCCAGGCATCATTTGGTGGCCATAGGTTTTGTGGCTTTAGAAAAGTTTTTATCGTGTTTTCGTTGGATGGTCCCTGAATGCAGAATTCTGAATTAAAGGAACAAATGGTGTTAAAATGTTTGCGCCACTGTGCCGGATTCTTTCCACAATTAAAGAGTGCGAATTTCCAGCTGCTGATGTGCGAATTTCCTGAATTGGGCTGGTTGCCAGAATCTTCTCGCGACATGGGACTTGATTCGATGTACGGAACATCTTGTGCATATTTACCAACCAGGCCACGTAAAATCATGGAATACAAAACTTCATCATCCTTCACGCGATCTACTTTCCATTTGCCCTGCTCTTTTGTTTCCAAAATATCAGACTGTCTATCGGCAATCAATTCTTTGGGATGGATCCATGAATTCACATCTTCATTAATCCCGCACCACAGGACAATGCAGGGATGATTCTTCAGTCTGTCGATTTGATATTTAGCCTCAGGAATAATTTCATCCATTAGCTTATAGGCAGGATAGCCCGCACTTGCGAACATGAAATCCTGCCAAACCATCAATCCCAATTCATCGCATATTTCGTAAAACTGCTCTTTTTCATAAATTCCACCACCCCACACACGGATCATATTGAAGTTGGCTTCTTTGGCTTTCTCCAGGTAGAAACGATATTTCTCCGGACGTATACTTCCCGGCCAAATCTCCATGGGTATCCAGTTAGATCCCTTGCAAAATATCTGCTCTTTGTTGATAAGTACTTCAAATGCATAACCCAGACCAGCTTCCTTCGAGAATGGTTTTTCGTGAATATCGGTTTCACGGATACCAAACATGCCCTTGCGTATATCGGTAACGGTACCGCCCACCATCAGTTTTACTTCATAATCGTAAAGAGGTTGTTTCCCATAGCCGTTGGGCCACCACAATTGTGGGTTGGGGATTGTAAAGTACCGATAAGATTTGTAGGTAGCGTTTGTTTTTTTATCTATTGTTTCATTTATATCAGTGCCATTGCCTTGAATATTGATCTGGATTTCATAACCTGCTTCTTTTGTCTGCTTACTTACCTCGAAATTCAAATCAACTCTTCCTTCTATAAATGGATGCAGGCCGAATTCTGTAAATTGATATTCTCCACCATTCTCAAGGTAGACATCTCCAGCAAAACCTATTCCTGGTAGTGGAAGGGCCCAGTCCCAGCCAAAGTTGAACTGTGGCTTTCTCAAAAATGCCCTGCGTTCATTCCAACCACGCAATTCATCCAGTCGTTTTCCTCCCATCTGTTCATTGACGGACAAGAAACGCACAAAGAGTTGATTCCCTTTTTCTTTTAAGATCTTTCTGACATTAAAACGATGAGGGTAAAAAGCATTTTTAATATCACCCAGTTTCGTTCCATTGAGCCATACTTGTGAAGAACCATCAACAAAATCAAAAACAAGGTCGGTAATTTTTGAAGTATCCATGTTTGCCTCAAATTCAAGTCTGAACCACCACTCTTTTTCGGTCAGCCAGTATGCAGCACGAGCCATTGTATCAAGCAACAAATCGGGTAAAATCCCCTGTTTCATCAATTCGACATTCACATCGCCAGGTTCCTTGAAGTTTAGCCATCCTTCTCCCGGATAAACCGGAATCTTTACAGCTTCCTCTTTCTGAGGATCAATACCCTTCAATTGCCAGGTATAGTCAGGTAGTTTCGCATTTAAAACTAGCTTTTTTGACTTCCATCCTGTGGCAGAAGAAACACAAAAAGGTGCAAGCACCAAAAAGCTGAACAATATGATCCTTATAATTTTCATCTGTTTATTATCTTGTTTTTTAACGGCCAGATGGAACTCCCACAATAATCATTCTCCTGTGTGCGAAGCATTTTCTCATGGTCGTTTCATCTCTTAAGTGTCATTTTTAAAATCTTTAAAAAATGCTAATTAAATGTAATTAAATTGATTGTGAAGTTAATAATTTAAGTTTCGCATGTCTCATTTAAGCCGCATTGGCATTGGAAAAATTAACGATCCGCATCAATTTCGACTGCTGGTCACCCTTCTGCATCAGGCTCTGGACAAGGGATGCAAAATCACTGTCGATTAAATCTGCAACAAATTGAAGCAGCTCCACGATAATCGCCCAGATGCGTTCCGAGAGGGTAAGTTCAGTCATCTGGCTGGCAACTTCACGAAAAAGGTCGCCCATAGACTCATAGCTGTTGAGCCTTTTGGCTGTGCTGAACATATTATAAGCAATCACTGTTACGGAAACATGAGCAATCTGGGCATTTATCCTTATCGACAACCAGCCAGGCTTCATCCGACTTCATGAAATTATCATTCTTAAGTTGAGTCCTTAATCTCTTAAGAACCTGGGGTGGCGAATTTTTAGATTTATCCCTCAAACATTTGATATGAACAATCGGTTGGTATTTATTGAACAATTCAAAATATTGAGGTTCGGTTATATATCCCTCCGTCGCAATGATGAACAGTTTGCGATAGCGTCGTTCACCCAACGGCCGTTGAAATTTCCTTCTGGCAGCTGTCCTCCGACCTTCCTCCTACCTATTTCTGTGAGTGTAAGCTATGGTAAGGGTCCTTTCACGAAAATTCTGGGAATACCACCAAGACGCCCTTGCAAGTAGCTTTTCCGGATATCCTTATCATAACGGACATCCTTAAATTCGCTGAAAGAAACCATGGTCGAAATCCCGGATGAATCCCGTTCGGTTACCCACATTTCATCCGTTGTTATCAGTAATTGAGCACGGCTTTCAGCGCTACAACTTGCCAGGTAAATCTCGAGTAACTGTCTGGTCAGTAAAGTGTGTAAGCTTCGGTCGACTTCATCAATGACAAAGACCTTCTTTGCATTGGTTATTGAAATATCAAGAAATGCCGGCAGCAGGTCAATAACCCGTTGTGAACCATCAGCTTCGTCTTTGATTTCGAACCGGACTTCGGTACCATCGGATTTTGGATGGAAGGCAACCAGCTTTTTAGCAACCAGTTCACCATTAGTGCGCCTAATAATGTACCGCTCATTCATGGGTTCGGACATGAGGCGAACGGTCATTCCTTCCTTGACCTCTTCTTGGATCCGGGTCTTGAGAGAAGAATTTAAAGGAACATTTTCGAATGGAACAACTTCGCTGCCAAGATGAATAATTCCCGTATCCAACTGTTTAAGAACTTCGTTCATGGTTGAAAACAAAGGATTCCCCTCGTCAAGAAATTGCTCAAAGGGCTCGAATCTTGAATCGGGACCGATCAGCTCAAGTGATTCCTTGAACCAGTTATAGACCGGACGAAAATTCTCAACTTTCTGGGAAACCGAGTTAGTCAGGAATAATTGGTTGTCTCTGGTGCCCCTGAATGCAAATTCAAGAAACTGATCATCCTGGAGAGATTTGTCAAAATTGGGCTTATCGCCACGACGATCAAAGAGTACTTTCTCGCTTGTACTGGAAATTAGAACCAGTTTTTCCTCCAGAACAGTTTTTCTGCTGACAGTAAAACTGTAAGCATAAATGGTATCATCCACAAGAATTTCGAAGCCCAGGCGAGTGGGAAATTCGGTCCCGGTAGCATCCAACCGGAAAGGCTCAACCTGGATCAGGCTGTCGGGTTGGGTTCCTTTAACAATCAGATATTTGGCAAAATTCAAAGCCTTGAACAAATTTGTTTTTCCGGATGCATTGCCACCATATATTGCTGCAACCGGCAGTATTCTGGTCTGGTACTTGTCAACTTTCGGAATCCTTTCGCCGTGTTGACGTTCTTTGGTTGCCACCATGGAAAAGGAAGTCTTTCCTTTGAATGACATCCAATTTTCGAGGCTGAAGCTAAGTAGCATGTCAGTAAGAATTAAAGTGAAAATTTCTCTTTAAACAAGACCAAAATTACACAATTTCTAATTATCATCATGTATAAGGAGAAAATTTCACGTTGTGCACCGTTTAACATCGCCTTTGTTCTCCGCATGGTATAATGCCGTTACTTCAGATTGAGCAGCTCGCTGGCATCATCCAATATCTTATTCTCAAATCCTTTCAGATAGATTTCGGTGGTTTCCTCCTTGGTGTGGCCCATC
>JAPLDV010000072.1:0-8862 GCA_026391235.1 Bacteroidia bacterium
GACTTTGAAGGAACACGTACGCAGGAGTATTTAAAGGTCACATTACCTACAGAAATTACAGGCGATGGACGTATCCCGCTCATTAAATTCTCACAAACGTATACCACTGGCTGGTCTACAATGCCCCACAGTCTGGGTATGAAAATTGACCCGCCTACCTGCTGGGCAATGGCGCCATATGAAGTTCGTGTGAATTCGCTTGACGGATCCCGGGAAGGAACTGGTCAGGAGCGATACGCCGCAGGTAAAAATGTCGCCCTTACCAAATCCACCCGCATGCTTAAATTAAACCGGCTTACCGTCGCGGAATACGCAGCAGCTGTTTTGGCGTGTACTGCCGGGTCTTATGCAGGAACCAACAAGTTAACTTTATCCGGAACCAATCAATGGTCCAATCCAAATAGTGATATCATTGGGATCGTTGAGGATGCAAAGAAAGCTGTTCATATTTACAGCGGCAGTCAGGCAAACAGAATGGTTATTAACCGGGATTGTATGTATGCATTAAAGACTCACACGAAATTGCGTGAACTGAAGAGAAATATAATGGTTGGAACAAAGGGTTCAATGGACTTCTCACTGGACGAGAGTGAATTATCGGACGTCTTTGGGTTGGATTTGAAGGTTGCGGATGCACAATATGAAACCGGCGCACTTGGTTTGACTTCCAGCAAAGCTCAAATCTGGGGTAATTTCGCCTGGATCGGGTACGTCAATCCAAACCCAACTCCCAACATGGTTGAGTACAGTTTTGGATACAACTTCTGGCGCACGCCAATGGGAGCATCATCCAAAGTCAACATGCGCCTTACCGATCCGGATCAACATTCTCATTCCGGACAAACTCAAACTTTGTACGTTGACGAAGAGTACGACCAAATGTTGGTTTCAACGACTGCCGGGTACTTAATCACCGCGCCGATCGCATAAGGACAGACATTATGACCAGCGAACAAGAGGAAACAATCACCGAAGAAACCCCGGCTGAAATGCCGGAGGTTTTGGAACCAGAGATTAAAAAGTCGTATAAAGGAGCATCAAAAATGCCAAATATTAACGTCAAGGTCGTCAACACTGTTGAACGGGTTGGATACCAATGCGTCTCCAACGTCATGCACGACGGAATCACCTACACAAATGAAATTCCTACATCACTGTTCACACAGGCACAACTGGACCAATTAATCAGCAACGGATCCATTAAGTTAGTCACCTTTTCTGAGGAGGTCTAAACAATGAAAAGATCCACCTCTGAAACCTTATTCACCAGTGCTGCAACAGCCCAAAGTGTCGTCCGGACAACGGAGGGTGCATGTGGGGTTGCGGTTGTGTTTAAAGTCGTTATTGCCACATCCGGAACGGTTACTTTAAACGTATACGTCAGCCCGGATAACTCCAATTTTTACCTGACCGGCACAACGACAATTACCTCAACAAGCAACTATGCGTTTGATATTCAGTGCCGCAATCACGCTTACGTGAAGATTGAAACAGCAGATGTTACCGCATCGGTAACATCATGCATTATCAATGTTGCTGCCAAAGGAACCGAAATTCCTGGACCATTTTACACGGTGACGGCTCTGTCAGCCTACACAACGGCTGGGAATGCTGTGTATGTGACAGACAACGCCGTTGATCTGCAGGTAGACTGGACGAACACCATGACAGGATCCGGAACGTCTACCGTCAAGAACATCATCTCAGGAAGTAATAACGGAACCGATTATGCAATTTTGGATACGGCTACCGTTACGACAACCAGTAAGCGGTCTGTAAATATTGATCTGGCGAGCAAACCATACGCCTACATCAAAATTGAAAATGCAACTGTCACAACTGCAACAACTACAGCCGTGACCCGTATAACATCACATACCGTTTGAGGAGTAAAAAATGTCCGTTTACACAACTGAGGAAGACATAACGGCATTTTTTGTGGGGGTGAGCTTTTCAACAAGTTCATCCCCGTCTACTGCTCAAATTAACCGATGGAACACTGAAGCCAGTGCCTGGATCAACCAGAAACTTCAGAAAAAGTACACATTACCGATAACCAATGAGGTTGATTTGGACGTTCTTCGGTCAATCGCTACGGAATATACACTTTCACGGGTTGAGTTCATTCTTGGCAAGAACAGGGTGAATATTACCTCCAAAAAGTCAGTTATTCCCCGCCGTCCGGATGATTCTGCGTTTTTTGAGAAATTGAAAATGATCGATTCTGGTGAACTCTCACTCAGCACAACATCATCACAGGCATCCAGCTACAGCTATAATGCAGACAATGAAATAATTCCGTTCACGACATTGGCAACAGATCAATGGTAGCCACAATAGGCACTGACGCATTCAGCAGCAGGAGCAAACCGTTTAAGATAGTCATCGGAATACGCAAAAGCACTGAGGATATGCGATCACTGTTCCAAACCATCGGTGAATACTGGTTCGCCACAAACAAACAGGCCATTTTCAGCCAGCGGGGGGCATCCGGCCGGTTCAAAGACTTAACACCTGTAACAAAGGATCTGAAGCAAAAAAATTACGGAAACGCATATCCAATTTTGGTCGCAACGGGTAAACTCCGGGATTCTCTGACTAACCCACTGGATCGGAACGCAATTTTCCGGATCCGGAAGACCAGTTTAACATTGGGGTCAAATGTAGACTATTTGAAGTACCACATGACCGGATTTAAGCATTATCAAACTGGTAGATTTGTGTCACCACGACCACCAATAAGTCTGACTGCCGGGGGGCTGCAGAGTTTTATTCGTAAAATGTCGGACGTTACCAGCCATTATTTTGAAGCGAGATTGAGGAAACCAATTTGAAAATGGACTTTGAGGTTATTTTTGACCGGGTATCGGACTGCATCAAAGCCAATTTACCGGCACTGATAACTGCGTGCAACACCGACAAACAGGCGTACGCCGTGGACACAGGACGACCGCTGGTGCAGCTGGAAGAAATAGAAGATTCAGACTATCTGGATGCCAGATGGATTGAAGGTACGCCGACCAGCGTCCCGCCGTACGCGGTGTCATATGTACTGGACTGGCTCAATCCCCAAATATCCGGGAATACTGCAGGAACATCCTGGAGAATCCCGTTTGCATTTCATATTTTAATCAATGAAACATTTGAACAGAATATGAAGATTTTAATGTTAAGATATGCTATTATACAAGAAGAACTGATAACAAAATATGTGAGCCGTGTTCCGGCAATAACCGGCGGTGTCACAATTCTCGAGATAGACGCAGTACCGATGGTGGACAATGAGAACGGGCATCCTTTCACCGCCTGCTCCATTATGTTCAGCATCGATTTACCCTTTTAAGGAGGAAAGATCATGGCAGTTTCACAGCAAAAAGTATTTTTTGGGATCCACTCTGCAGCGTTTATAAACCGCGCAGATGGATTACCGTACGGGTATTTAAAAGCTCTTGGCAATGCAACGTTGGACGCTTCCCGGGAAGAAGTTTCCATATTTGGAGGATCTAACCCGTATCCGTTTGACACGCAGTACGGGAATTGCTCAAGTAAATTATCTTTAACTATTCGTGAATTTAAGCCTTTCATTTACACACTTGCGGGATATACGGTGGCATCGACGGCATTGTCCACTACAGGAGCAGTGAGCACACTTACAAATATATTATCTCAAGCGGCTCCTGTAATGCATGCGGGAACTGGTATTGCATCCGTAGCAGTTACGTCAGCTGACAAGGCTAATTTAAAAGCTGGGCGGTATGTAGTAAAAGCAGTTTCAGCAACTGAGGTTTCCATATACGCATATACTGACGCGGATGGTGGTGCAGGTGTTGCGTTACCTTTACTCGACGACGTTATGTGTGTTTCCAATACATTGTCTGTTGCACAAGCAACCACCGCTGTAGTGGCTTTAGGGGTCACATTTACAAAAGGTAATAGCACACTTGGCATGACAGTTGGATCAACTGCATATTTCGATATTACCCCTGTAAATACCGGCGGATCGTTTTCAGTAACCATGGGTTCAAATCCGGTTCCTGTTCAATGCGCTCTATTACTCGCAGGACAGAAATTGGCAAATGGTGATATTGACTATACATATTTTCCAAGTGTTAAAGTCTCTTCAGTGCCTATGACATACGAACAAAATAAGCATTCAGAGGGAGATATTCAACTGGCGGTAAATTACGATGCTACATTGGGATCAACGTTTACGAAGTCCTATTTTCAACGGTAACAGATAACAACGATTCATCATATTATAAGGAGGAATGACAATGAAAAAAATATCCGAAGTAACATCGAAAAAAGATTACACACTTGAAATTTTAGGGGAGCAACTTCCCCTTACTTCCTTTCATGCCGGCGTTATGCGCGATATGGAGAAGGACGGTATAAACCCAAACGAACTGTTTTCAGATATGACTGATTACCCAACGACTTCGTCCATCACATTTTTATGGTACTTATTAACCAAAGAGTCAAAAGCGTTTTTTGAAAATAGTATCGAGGTTTTGTTTGAGAACATAGGCCCGAAGGAATTGGATGTTGTGTCAAAGGTAATCACTACAATATACCAGGACGGGCAGCCCATCGGAAAAAAGTCAGAGGACGTGCCTGTGTAGACGGTGTTCCCGAAGAGATTGACTGGGGCGATGTTTTCTTCAAAATATGCCGCAGAACAAATTATAATTGGGAAACCGTTCTTTCACTTACCCAGCGTGAAATAGTCGTCATTTTAAACCAAATAGCCATATTGGAAATAAAGGAAAACGGCGACAAGATTTCAGCGTCTGGTGGTGATGGTGCACAGTACGTCGAAAAACAACTTGCGTTAATGAAAGCCCGTGAAGAATTAAACGAGGATGATGACATGTCCGAAGATGAATTGTTGTCTATCATTTCTGAAAAGGGATTAATATGTCAAATATAAGCCAAAAATACACCATCGAGATTAATGGGAAAACAAAGGATCTGGATGCGGCTCTGGATAAGTTGAAAACAAAATTTACTGATGTCGGAGCTCACTTTGAAAAAATCACAAAAAAAATAAATAGTAAATCTGCAACGTATACTATATCCGGCACATATTCAAAGAGTGCAAAAGATTTTGAAAATGCTCAGAAAGCCATAACAAAATCACTGGAAAATGGTACTAAGATCCGAAGTAAAATAACTGTCAGTTATACCGCAATACAAAAAGCGGAACTGAAGAAGCAAACTGCAAACATTAAAGCTGAACTGAAGAAGCAGGAATCAGAAAGAAAAGCTCAGATAAAAAAAGAAAAAGATGATATGAACCGGTGGCACACCGAAGCTATCCGTATGGACAGGAAACGGACTTCCAACATAAACGCAGAATTAAGAAAACGAACTGCAGATATGAACCGGTGGCACACCGAAGCTATCCGTATGGACAGGAAACGGACTTCCGACATAAACGCAGAATTAAGAAAACGAACTGTAGATATGAACCGGTGGCACACCGAAGCTATTCGGATGAACAACGCATTTGACAAAAAGCAGGCCGAACAACAGAAGCAAGCCAATCTGAATTACCTGTACCAAATGGGTAAAGCAGGTATAACCTCGAAAATAGCCGACTCCGGATCCGGGATGGCTGGATTTAAACTAAAGGCAGCCCAAACACTTTCAATCCTTCATCAGATGGGTGGCGCAATGTACGCCGTTCAGACAACCGCAACTTTTATTGCAGGAACAATGAAGGACATTGCAGCACCAATGGTTATGGGCGTAAAGATTGCCGAAGACATGAAGCACCAGCAGGTCACTTTAACCGGTCTGATTGCAATGAGCATGAAGCAGAGAAAAGGCGAATCGATTGACGAAATGTACAAACGGGCAGCCGAGTATGCCAGAACAATTATGCTGTATGCCCGCCAATGGGATAAGTACACATCAGCTTCAGCACAGGATATTCGTGACGTGATGCAAGAGCTTGTAGCAATGGGAATTACTATTCGCCCAGGTGATAAGAACTGGATTGTGAAGATTGCGGATTACCTCGCAACATCAACAGAAGCAGGATCCAAAGGCGGTATGCAACGTACGCATCAGATTCAACAGGAAATGAGGGCTTTCAGAACAGGAATATCCCAAGGCGCGACCATGTTCAAAACCTTTAAGTACCGCCTTCCAGGGTATCAGGGTCTCACCGATCAAGAGGTTAGTGCCAAGTTCATCAAAGATGCTCAATCCGGAAAGATGGAATCCGGTGTGGCAAAACTGCCTGATCCGGAAAAAGCCGGATCAATGGGGTTAATTGAGTCTCAGTGGTCTACCACAATGTCCACACTTCAGACTGTAACAGCTTCAGCGTTTGCAGATATTCAAAAGAGCATATCTGATGATCTTAAAAAACTTAACAATTACCTGCAGCAACCCGATAATTTCTTCACCCGGCTGATTCAGTACACGGCTGTTTTAACCGAAAAAGGTATTGCGCTTATGCGATTATTTGCTCCACCTGCGGTTGCAATTGCCAAAGCATCAGCTGGTTTGGTAGGGGCAGCCGTTCCTCCAGCCGCTCCGGTAGTAAAAGTCGCCGGGTATATATTTAAAGGAGTAACTCGTGATTTAACAATCATAGGGAAAATGATTCAGGAAGTCAATAGGGTTAATACCGGAATGGGTACACAGTATCAAAATACTAATTTACCTGAAGGTGTTAAAAATGTTTTGGGGGCTATGCACGGTATTTTTTCGTTTGGCGGGAAAGCAGCCGCAGGAACCGGAGTTTTTAAAAACGCCTTAAAAACGGGAACTGGTACAGAGGTAGAACTTGAAACGCAAGAACAACGGGACGAAAAAGCCGAAAAGCGGAGACTTGCTGCAGAAGCAAAAAAGAAACGTGAAGAAGCAAAAAAGAAACGTGAAGAAGAAAGAAGAGACGAAAATTCCCGTAAAAATAAAGAAGCTGCCGAAAAACGCGCTCAAGAGAAACTGGAGCGTGACGAAGCAAGCGCACTTCGCAAAACAAGGAACATTACGCAAACTGACAAAGCTGTTTTGGACGCTCAAAAGGCGGCTGATGACGCTCAGAGCATTGCAGACAAACGGCAAAAACACGCCGATAAAACCGGTAAACCCGGGGATCAAAAGGATGCAAACGCCGCTCAGAAATATGCAAATAAATTACAAGGTAAAGCAGACAAGGCTTATTCCGGATCCAGAAATCAGAAACAATTGTACTCATCCGGGCAAACAAAAAGTCAAATGATCCGGGAGCAGTCCGGAATGTTTGGAGGCGAAGCAATAACCGCAGAGCAAGGCAAGCAATTAGCTGAAAAATTCGAACGAAACATGTCACCACTTCAGGAGGCAATGGCCAGTTACGGTGAGCAGACAGCCAATTTATGGAATAATTTATCAGGGGCAGTAACGGACGCGACAGCGGAAATGTTTTATGGAGTAATGAAGAATTTTGATTCAACAGCAGATATGTTACAAAACTTTATGCAGAACATATCCGATGCAATTGTAGGTCTATTGGCCAAGCTGGCTGCAGTATGGACGGCAGTTTTTGTTATGTCCGGGTTCAACCCGGCTGCAGCTGGAAATGCTGTCTCGGCCATTTTATCACAATATGCCGCACCTGCCGGCGCAATTGACCCAGCTAAATTTGTAGGGCCTGTTCAAAAATTCGCCGTTGGATCCCAATATTTACCGAGGGATATGCTGCTATACGCTCACCGCGGAGAACGTATCGTAACATCCGGAGACAACAAAAGACAGATGTCCGGATCCACTAATCAGAGCGTATCGGATCGCCCAATAGAGGTCATTGTTGACTTCGGCCCTGGTGAAATGCTGAGACTTACAAAGAAAATAGACCAGGCGTCATATCAAAGGAGCGTGACAGGACGATGAATCAATTTATTCAACCAGAATTCTGCACTATCAACTACATCGACGCCAATATTAACCCAACGGCGACCATAACAGTCACTGCAGGAACAGCCGTTGGATCTTTGGACTATCTCTGGGATTATTCTACCCGGAGCACTGTGTTTTCACTGGACGCCACTGACGGAACACCATTTGAAATTGTGATCGATCTCGGATCAGATCAATACGTTGACACCATTAAATTACTGCACATGAATTTCAAAGGGTTCATAATAAGCATTAAGACAGCTGCAGCAGCAACTTACACCGTGATCGACACAGTTACCGACTACATTGTAAATTCGTACTGGTGTCATATAAATAATAATCCAACCGGTCAAAACATTTTACCGGAAGAAGGAAATGAACTGCTGGTTGCTTTGCGGGATATCACCGTATCAACTACACTGTTGACCAGATACATTAAAATACGATGCACCACAACGCAAACAGTCAACACAGAAAAATTTGTAAGCGAAATTTACATCGGTGCCAGAATCATCCAAAATTCCACCGGATCCTGCCAGGATTATCAGGATAGCTTTGTTGACGGTAACAGAGCCAGTCAGGTAACCAGCCGGGGGAAGACGTTCGTTACTCGCGGGTATGCTGCGTTCGGAGCAACATTTAAATACCGTGGACTGACTGCAGCTGAATTCCGGATGTTCCGATACATCATAAAATACGGTGGAAATTATACCCTGTTCCCCACCAGCACATATTGGACTTCAAACATTTCAGCATCTTTCGACTACGCAGACATTTATTTGGTAACGTCAATGGAGGATTTTGAGAATTCACCATGGGGAATGGGAAGTACAAACGACACAATATCGCTTACCGTCAAGGAGACTGTAAATGTGGGTTGATTCCATTAAGCGAACAAAACTCGAACTCGCGCGACGGACCGGCCCGATGGCGTGGGAGGCATTTTCTGATATTACGCAATATATGTTT
>JAPLDV010000072.1:8891-11280 GCA_026391235.1 Bacteroidia bacterium
GTCTGCCATTACATCAAAACTTGACGACGACACTTTTTCCGGAAAAATAGAGCAGGAATCAACAGATATTTTACTTAATAACCAAACTGGTAAATTTAACTCTGAGCAAACTCATTACAGCATTTGGACGACCGGAGCGATTGAGCATTCCCGGATCCGGCTTTATGAATGGTATGGAACCGACACCGTTCCGGATGAACCGCTGTTCGACGGATTGATACAGGGCGGTATTTCGTATCCGGACAATATGGTTGCTTCAATTGTGGTCGTTTCAAAACTGGATATACTGAGAGATTACTACCCGTTCGCACAGTATAATTTTCCGTTCGGATCACCTTACTTCAATGGTGGGTTAATATCCGGGAATTACATGCTGAAGGTAATACGTGATTTTATTTATTATGTGTTTTATCTGGACAATTACCTCGAATTAGACATGCTTCAGTGCTCCCTTAAAGATGACATTTTAATGGACTCCCAGAACCTGCGATCAAAGTCAGCGTATGAAATATTTGAACAGATTTGCAGTGACAGCGGAAATATTGGCGGCATCACCCGATCAGGCACTATATTTTTAACCCATTTTGGAGCGTCTGCCATAACGCCGACACTTCCAACAAATGCATGGTCATCCAACCCCTACAAGGACTACACATTATATTCCTGGTATCCGTACCGAAACCCGGCTTACAGCACCGCAGTGAATCTGCGGGCGGCAGACACAGGCTTAAATACGCACTTGTACCAGAAAGTCGGTACTGTTGGAATTAACCTTGAAGACGTAATTTATAAACGATGGAGTGATGACTTAACCCCAATTTGGGGAAATTTAACTCCGACCGTTCCGCACCGTTCCCAAACGGCCACAGCCCCATTTTTAACCACTGACAAAAAAGCCATTTTTTCAGGCAACACAATGAAGCGATATGATTCTGCTTTGTTCGGCGTATCAATGGTTCTGCGAACAGTTAAAAACCAAATATTATGCTCATCCAGCATCGCTCATGAAAATTCAGTTTGGGTCGACCCGATATCTGGTGCTGATTACGCCTGCGCTGTTGACTTTGAGACTAATGCCGACGTTGATTATCTTGACACGATGTACACACCAATTTACGTCTTTTCCACGACAGGGACACTATTAACCGACTCGTCGTCACGCAATTACATGGGAGCCTTTATCGGACCCGACAATAAACTGATATTTGGCGGCTATCTGCAGAATATTTCAGTTACCGGAAACCCGATTGTTGTTGAGTATGGAAATGTGGACTATGTGGACGTTTTAACCGGTTTTTACGGAACATCGGTATCCTTTGTCCTGACGGGCACATTCCCCGGACTTACAAACTACACAAAGACGGTAACTGTGTACGGCAAAACAGGATCAGGCAGCTATACCAGCCTTGGCGGTCACTCTGTCACTACAGCGGTTCCAACTGCATCCTGGAGCACTGCAATTGGAGCTTACGACACATTTAAATACACAATAACCGGAACAGTAGCCAGTGGAACGTACATTTCCATGGCTGCGACGTATGTTACTGCAACACAATCATATTACACCGAAATTTGCGAATTACCGGGTGAAAATGTAGATTATCTTCTAACCATTGTGCAGGACGAAACGACAAATGCAACCGTGTCGGCATACATAAACGGGGTGTTCCAAAACATCGTCACACTGCCGCCGGCAGCAAAGCGTAAATTTGATAAAAACTTTTTTCAGTTTTCGGGAGGTAACGATTTTCTTTTGAGTAAATCAAAACTTAGGGGAATTATTGGCGCCAGCGACCGGGTGTACCCTGTATTAATCACCGCATCCCACATTTTTTTAAGTGGATTCACAAATGACGTTGACACGTATTTAACTGTTGACGAGATTGAATATATTTTGAAATACCAAACGAAGCAAATATACGGTCAGGTGACTGTGTTCCCAACGACTCCGGATTTCACATTTGATAATTACCGAAACAATTCTCTGCTGTCCGTGTCAAATTACTCAACAGGTGTTGCGCAACTCCGGAACAAAGTGAGTTTACCAATTGACTTCCCGGAAGGCGAAGTGACGTTCATATTCCCGGACATAACCCGCACAACGTACATGGCTTACAATAAACCATCATTCGGATGGCCACCGTCCGTAATATTTCACCTTGACGGTGAGATTTATGAGTATAGCACCTTACCAAATTCACCTGTGTATGAAGCCATCAACAGTGAGAATATAACAAAACTGATTTCAACAACTCCTGCATTATCAAAGTATCTGGACACAACCAGAGAATATAATAATGCCTTGGGAAAATGGTACACAAAAATAACCACAAAGGGAATTGACCCTGCACAGTGCGCGATCCTCATATTGGCTGAGTGCTATCACATC
>JAPLDV010000053.1 GCA_026391235.1 Bacteroidia bacterium
TGTTCCGGTTTTCGATGATGCCGGTGCCCTCAGCATCGGGGACATCGCCCTCGATCAAAAAAATCCGGATGTGATATGGGTGGGCACCGGTGAGGCAAATAACAGTCGCACAGCCTATTACGGCGATGGCATTTATAAATCCACCGACGGGGGGAAATCCTGGAATAACATGGGGTTGAAAAATTCGCAGCATGTAGGCCGGATCATCATCCACCCTAAAAATTCCGATATCGTTTGGGTGGCAGCCGAAGGCCCATTGTATTCGCAAAAAGGAGATAAAGGTGTTTTCAAAACAACCGACGGCGGAAAAACCTGGAAGCAGGTGCTCAAAGTGGTGGTCGACAACCGCGAGATTGGTGTAGTTGACCTTGTAATGGATCCCACCAATCCTGATGTGTTCATCGCAGCAGCCTACGACAAGGAACGCAAACCCTGGACATTCAACGCAGGCGGTCCGGGGAGCGCAATCTATAAATCCACCAACGGCGGTTCATCGTGGTCAAAGCTCGCCGGCGGCCTGCCGGTTGGCATTCTGGGGCGTATCGGAGTTGATATCTCTGCGAGTAATCCCAAAGTGGTTTATGCCAATATCGAGAATTGCAACATCGACAGCATGACAACCGCCCAGAGATGGGAGATGATGAAAAATGGCATTGGACCTAAAAGGGGCCAGAATGAAAAAGGCGATGAAGTCTACCGGTCAAATGATGGCGGAAAAACCTGGAAAAAGGTGAGTCCTGACGGCCAGAGCATCGGCGGCGGCCCGGCCTATTATTACCAGCAGGTACGGATCGATCCGACAAATCCGGAGCATGTGTACATCATCGGGATCAGCGTATGGGAAACCGTAAATGGCGGAAAAGACTGGAAGACAGCATTCCGGTTCGGTGGTGATAACCATGCAATGTGGATCGATTCGAAAGACCCCAGGCACTTCCTTTTGGGTTATGACCACGGGTTAGGGATCACATACGATTCCGGAATCAATTGGTATCATCCTGATTTTTTGGATGTTGGACAATTTGTCGCCGTTGGATATGATTTCGATTATCCCTATAATGTGTACGGGGGTCTCCAGGATAACGGCTCAGTCAGGGGACCTTCCACGAAAAGAGGCGGAGGGCCGATCCGGCTTGAAGACTGGAAAACCACAGGCGGCGGCGACGGCATGTATAATGTCGTGGATTGGGATGACAGCCGCTGGCTCTATAATGAATCTCAGAATGGTTCGATCAGCCGGATTGATCAGGAAACCGGAGAATCTTCTGATATCCAATATGCTAAAATGGACCGCTGGGCCTGGAATGCCCCTATTGTTGTTTCGCCGCATAACTCAAGAACCATTTATCATGCAGGGAACAAAGTGGTAAAATCAACCAATCGCGGAGGAAGCTGGACCGAAATCAGCCCTGACCTCACCACAAACGACACTCTTAACACTCACAGTACCGGCAGTGTGCCGTACTTCACAATTGTAACCATGGAAGAATCGTACCTCGAGGCCGGCGTTCTCTGGGTGGGTACTGATGACGGCAAGGTTTGGGTAACCAAAAATGGCGGCAAAGACTGGAACGACCTGACCGCCAACATCAAGGGCCATCCGGGATATTGGGTGAGCCGCGTTGAACCGTCGCACTTTTCCAGCGCAACGGCCTATGTTACCATGACTGGGTACCGCAATGATGATTTCCGTCCATTTGTTTATAAAACAACTGATTACGGTCAAACCTGGACCTCAATTTCCGCCAACTTGCCTGATGAACCGATCTGCGTGATCCGCGAGCATCTCCGGAACCCGGATCTGCTTTTCGTGGGAACCACCAAACAGGTTTTTGTGACTATCGACGGCGGCAAAACCTGGTCATCGATACGGAGCAACATGCCTTATGTCGCCTGCGAA
>JAPLDV010000741.1 GCA_026391235.1 Bacteroidia bacterium
GTTCTTCACGTTCTTAACGATTTTCTTCTTTCAAGATACTAAATTTCTTTTTTTTTGGATTCTTACAAACAATAATGCTTATATTTGGTTAGTATAACCATCTGAGAAATGAATTTTACCTTGGATGATAGAAAATTAACCAGAAATCCAACCTTAACTTATATTCTTTGCGTTAAAATGATTTATTATGGAATATAACGATGATCTCAAGAGGGCGATAAGCATTGCTCAGTCCATCTCAAAGGAGTTTTCAAACGAGAAATTTTCTCCGGCTCATCTCCTTAAAGCATTATTGCACAAGGATATCGGGTTAACCAAGTTCCTTGAGTCCATTGGTAAGGATTTCTATTACCTCGAGGATTGGGCTGATGTCAGGATTGAAAGCTACCCGCGATCCGCAAAAGTGCCGGAACTTCCGGTCGCGGATGCACAGGTATTGTCGGTTATGATTGAGGCTGATAATATCCGGCTGAAATTATCTAAAGACCTGATCGACCCGATAAGCGTGCTGGTTTCATTAAGCACCCCGGGTGTCGGATTTACCTACGAGCAGCTGAAAACCTTCACCATCACCCCGGGAGAGATCCTCAGCAGTATTGTTGAAAAATCTGATCTGGAACAGACGATGGGTATTGGAACCGGAACCGGAACAGGCGGACCAGTAGTCAAGGAACAGAAGCAGAATGCATTACTTAAGTATTGTATTGATAAAACCAGCATGGCCCGTCAGGGTAAACTCGATCCGGTTATCGGCCGCGACCGCGAAACCCGCATGGTGGCCGAAATCCTTGGCCGGCGTTCAAAACCGAATGTTCTGATTATCGGCGACCCGGGTGTGGGAAAAACAGCTCTTGTTAATGGGTTTGCCCAGAATATCATAAATGGCAAAGTCCCTGAAAACCTCAAGAATGCTCAACTTTTCGAGCTTGATTTCGGAGCACTGATCGCCGGGGCTTCCTACAAAGGTGAGGTTGAGGACCGGCTGAAAAGTATTATAAAAGATATCGAACAGTACGATAAAGCCTTCCTTTTCATCGATGAGCTCCATATGCTGCTCGATAAGCAGGGAGGAGCCTCGGGTGCCGCCAATCTGCTGAAACCGGAGCTGGCACGAGGAGTGCTAACAGTTATCGGCATCTCTTCGGTGGATAATTATACCAAACATATCGAAACAGATCAGGCTTTCAGCCGGCAGTTTGAGATTGTGAAAATAGAAGAGCCAAACGAGGAGGCTGCTCTGCGCATGCTCATGCAGATAGCCCCCAATTACGAAAAACATCATAACCTGAAAGTCGATACCGAGGTGATCAGGGAAGCTATCCGCCTGTCGAAACGATACCTGAAGGAAAGGAGCCTGCCTGATGCAGCTATTGACCTCATCGACCGCACGATGTCAGTCGTCAGAATGATGGGCGATACCTCCGTTGCCGAGATCGAAAACCTGAAGTCTGATCTGGATAAACTGACTGCTAATGAGCAGAATCTGCCAGAGGCCGACCTGATGAAAGAACTCTTCTGGTATCAGAAACAAATGGAAAGCAAAATCAGCCCGGTGCTTTTTGCGCTGCTGGATGACCAGCAGGATTTTACAAAAGCCTTAACTTCTGAAGAATTATCCGGATTGTTGAAAGGAGCATTAGTTCGTTTGCTGGAGCTGGCCGGCTCAAAAAGAGAGGCTCTTGACAAAAGCGA
>JAPLDV010000174.1 GCA_026391235.1 Bacteroidia bacterium
AAGGAACATTGTTGGAATTGATGCAGTTATTGAGACCCCTTATGGTTCGAAAAAGCTGATCTATTCCGACTGGATAGCGAGTGGAAGGTTATATAAGCCCATCGAATCAAGGATTTCCGAAGATATAGGGCCTTTGGTAGGCAATACTCATTCTGAATCCTCAGCTACTGGGAAGGCTATGACAGAAGCCTACCATCATGCCCAGAGGATTGTTAAGCAGCATGTGAATGCGGATGAAAATGATGTGCTGATCTTTACGGGAACCGGCATGACGTCTGCCATTGCCAAGGTTCAGAGGATACTGGGTCTCAAGATTCCTGAGCAGGCGAAAAATTATTGCTCTTTTGCAAAAGGTGAACATTACAAATGCAAAAGTGAGCATAATGATGACAGACCAGTAGTTTTTCTTACCCATACAGAGCACCACTCCAACCATACTTCCTGGTTCGAAACCATTGCGGATGTTGTAGTGTTGGAACCAAATCCTGACCTGACAGTCAATCCCGATTCTTTAAGAAGGGAAATCCAAAAATACAGTCACAGGCCGCTCCTGATTGGTTCTTTTTCTGCATGTTCCAATGTTACCGGGTATTTTCCTCCTTATTTTGAACTTGCCAAAATCATGCATGAGCATGGTGGTTACTGTTTTGTGGATTTTGCAGCTTCCGCTCCGTATGTTGATATTGACATGCATCCAGCTGATGAAAATCAGCATCTTGACGCCATTTTCTTTTCCCCGCACAAATTCCTCGGTGGTCCGGGCAGTGCCGGGGTTCTGATCTTCAATAAGAAACTTTATCATAATAATACGCCGGACTCTCCCGGAGGTGGTACCGTAAAATGGACGAATCGATGGGGCGGATACAGTTATTTCAGCGATATTGAGGTGAAGGAAGACGGCGGAACACCTGGGTTTCTGCAAGGAATAAAAACCGCGTTGAGCATCACCCTTAAGGAAAATATGGATCCCAAAAAGATCCACCTCAGGGAAACGGAACTTGTTGACATAGCCTTCAGGGAACTGTCGAGAATTGAAAATCTGCACATCCTTGCAGATCAGATTAAAGAAAGGCTTGGTGTATTTTCATTCTATATTGACCATATCCATCATAACCTGATCACCAGGCTCCTGAACGACCGGTTCGGTATCCAGGTCAGGGGCGGCTGTTCCTGTGCGGGTACTTATGGTCATTACCTTTTAAAGGTAGACTTCAACCTTTCCAAAGAGATTACGGATAAAATTGATTCCGGGGATCTTTCAATGAAACCCGGCTGGGTCAGGTTATCTCTGCATCCAACCATGACCAATGATGAGTTGCAGTTCATTACCGGGGCGATAAAGCAGATCGCTGAAAATATTGATGAATGGCAAAAAGATTACTGCTACGATAGTCAGACCAATGAATTTAACCACTGTACATCTGGTAATAATCCGGACAGATATGCAGGATGGTTTAAATTGGACTTATGAATTGCAAATACTGTGATGATAACGTTTGCATAAAGCAACAAAGTTCATGTAAAGATCGTTTGCATGGTCATGCACCTTTGATAGGTTTGACGAGTTTGAATAATTAAAATATTAACATTCGATAATTTATCCATTATGAAAATCGCTATTCCAATAACTGCCGAAAACGATATCGATGGTCATTTTGGCCAGTGCGAGTTCTATGGGGTGTATACGGTTTCTGAGTAAAACAAATGCATGAACGAGTTTGACATAAAAGCCGCCGAGTGGGACAATAATCCCATTCATTGGGATCGTTCCCGGGCGATTGTTGAAGAGATGATCAAGCGCATCCCATTGATTAAGGAGATGACCGCTCTTGAATATGGAGCCGGTACCGGGATTGCCAGTTTTCTATTGAAAGATTACCTGAAAGAAATCACTTTGATGGATAACTCTTCGGAGATGGTCAGGGTTATCAGTGAAAAGATAAAAGCTTCAGGTGCCACAAATCTCAGAGCCCTGAATTTTGACCTGGAGAATACGGATTATTCAGTGGAAAAGTTTGATCTTATCTTTACACAAATGGTTCTTCACCATGTGGCGGATATTCAGAATGTTTTAATGCGATTTTCCAAATTGCTCAATCCGGGAGGCTACCTGGCCATCGCTGATCTTTATCCCGAAGACGGAACTTTCCACGGTCCTGATTTTACCGGTCATAAAGGTTTCAATGTCGAAATCTTATCAAGCCAGATCAGAAAACAAGGTTTTAAGAATGTCTCTCATCAGCAATGTTTTATAATCAATAAGAGAATCTCAGACACTGAAATAAAACCATTCCCGGTTTTCCTGATAGTTGCAAAGCGGGATACAAACCACGATAAAAAGCAATAATGATCAATTTCAATAAAAATGGAAGTAACTTTTGACGGCGGCAAAGTAATTACCGCACATTTGAACGGTCATTCGATCAGAACTGATCAACCTGAAAAAGCAGGCGGTCGGAATAGCGCTCCGGCTCCGTTTGAATTGTTCCTGGCATCAATAGGCACCTGCGCGGGTATTTATATCAAATCGTTTTGTGACCAGCGCGAAATTCCCACAGAAAATATCAAGATCATTCAATCGGTTGAATTTGATAAAGAGTGACAAGTACAAATCCGCTGTCATTAATGCCGCGGAACTTTGTCTGGTTAAAAAGACAATCAACCATCCACCGAAATTTGAGGTGGTTTCATCAATAACATGATGTAGAGACGGATATATCCGTCTCTACATCATGTTTATTTTTTCTTTGTGCTTAACCCGAAAGGGAAATAAAGCGGGCAAAAGCTTATTAGGCTTGTCAATACCAATACTCCTGACAAGACCAAGAGAATTATCCCTAATGTCCCGGTAATCACGTGAGTGAAAAACAATACTACCATTACGACAGCAATCAGTATCCTGATTACCTTGTCAACCGTTCCAACGTTTTTTTTCATTTTTTTATGTTTTTGATTTGCTGTAAAAGATACTCTTTACTTTTTATACCGACAAAACGGCTGACTTCTGCAAAACTGCCGATGATGATCAACGAAATAATCAATGTTGTTTTCATGCTAAATTGTTATTGCTTGTTTTTGTTTCACTTTTAATTCGTTCAGATAAATGGATGCAGCCATGGCTGCCAC
>JAPLDV010000746.1:0-7439 GCA_026391235.1 Bacteroidia bacterium
TGGTAGCCGGCATAAGCTCATTAACGGTTTCAACCGCTGCAATCACTGAAACCTTTGGAAACGGTATGCCTAACCGGGCGAAAAAATCAACAGCATTATTGATTATGGCGACTTTATCCTCAAGGGTTGGAGCAATATTGATTGCTACGTCGGTTATTCCCAAAAGTTTATGGTAAGCCGGGATTTCAAACAAAGCAAAGTGAGATAATAATTCTCCTTTTCTCAAACCCCACTCGCGGTTAAGAACCCCCTTAAGCAATTGGGCGGTACCACATCCTCCCTTCATTAAAATATCGGCTGAACCTTCATGAACCAACCTTACGGCAGTTTCGACAGCTTTCAGGTTATCCGGTTCATCAATAATGTAGGATCCATCCAGGATAATTTCTCTTTCAATAGCTAATTGCTTAATTAGCAGTTTATTTCCAACCAGAACGGGAGTGATGAATCCCTTTGTGGCCGCTTTTGAAACTGCTTCAAGAGCATGCGCATCCTGAGCGACGGCCAAAACAAGTTTTTTTCGGCTTTTCTGCCCTTCCAACATTCTTTCGAGCTCAGCGATCCTGGTAATCATTTCCTGCCGGTTACGATCCTTGCGGCGTCCTCAGCAATTACCAATTCTTCATTAGTGGTTACCGCCATGACTATAACTTTTGAATGGTCACAGGTCAGAACAACGTCTTTGCCACGTTTGCCTTCGTTGCGCGACTGATCAAAATCCACACCCAGGAATGACAAATTTTTGCAAATAGCCTGCCTGGTTTCCGGACCATTTTCCCCGATACCACCGGTGAAAATGATCAGGTCGACCCCATTCATTGCTGCCGCGTATGCGCCAATATACTTAATTACCCGGTAATGAAATATATCAAGAGCCAGTTGCGCTCTTTTATTATTCATATTCCAGGCCTCGTTTTCAATCTCCCTCATATCGGAAGATACTCCGGATACGCCAAGCATTCCGCTATGCTTATTGATCAAAGTATTGGCCGTTTGTTGATCGATCTCTTCTTTATCCATGATGAAAGTGAGGACACCGAGATCGAGATCTCCGGTACGTGTGCCCATTATCAAGCCCTCCACCGGAGTAAATCCCATGGAAGTATCTACGGATTTGCCGTTTGAAATGGCTGTGATAGAGGCTCCATTACCCAGGTGGCAGGTGATAATCTTAATTGAATCGTAATCCAGTCCGAGGATTTCACAAGCCTTTTTTGCTACGTACTTGTGTGAGGTTCCGTGAAAGCCATAACGACGAATCTTGTATTTGATGTACAAAGAATAAGGGATACCATACATGTAGGCATAGTCGGGCATAGTTTGGTGAAAACTGGTATCAAATACAGCAACCTGCGGAATCCCTGGGATTAACATTGCAACAGCATCTATCCCTTTCATATTGGCTGGATTATGCAAAGGAGCCAATTCGAACAATTTTGCGATCTCATTATGAACATGGTCGTCAATGAATGCGCTGTCGGAGAAATTTTCCCCTCCATGTGCTACACGATGACCTGCTGCATCAATCTCATGAAGGCCGGAAATACATCCGTGGGTTTTATTGGTGAGAACACCGAGAATATATTCGATACCACTCTGATGATCCAGAACCTCGCCTTCAAGGGTAATTTTCTGGCCATCTTGTTTATAATGTTTCAGGAATGATCCTTTTAGACCGATTTTTTCTACTATACCCTTGGCCATTACGGTTTTATCCGCCATGTTCCAGAGTTGATATTTAATGGATGAACTTCCGCAGTTTAAAACTAGAATCTTCATGTTCTTCCGGATTAGTAAGTTGTGATTACGATTCGTTGCCCTTTGTCGTCATATTTATAGAATCCATGGTTGGTGATCCTGCCCAGCTGGTTTGCCCTGACCATTCTTTTCAGGATGGGTGAAGCTTTATACTTCATATCGCCAAATTCATTATAAAGGTTTTCGAGCCAGCGCAGAACTTTATCGAGTCCGATTTTGTCGGCCAGCTCAAATGGTCCCATTCCCAGGCCCAGTCCCGTTTTGACTGACAGGTCGATATCTTCCATTGTACCAACGCCTTCCATGTAAATCTCGCAAGCTTCATTGATCAGGGTGGAGAACAATCTGACTGACATAAGACCAGGGCTTTCGACCACCGGGATCATCTTTTTTCCGATCAGTTTAACGAATTTTTTCACATTGTCGTAGGCTTCCTGCGAGGTATATAATCCGCGGGCTACTTCAACAATATTAGCTCCGGGATTGGCAGTGGAGAAATGCAAACTAACGCAGCGATCCTTATATCTTAATTCAGAAGACAATTCGGTGGTAACAATTGTTGTTGAATTGGTTGCGATAATAGTAGTCGGGTCAACATACTCTTCTATACGCTTGAAAATCTCTTTTCTGAGGCTGACGCGCTCCTCCCTCGACTTGCTCTTGATTGCTTCGATCACAAGGTCGCAACCTGCCAGATCCCTGCAAAGCAAAGTCCCCTTTATCCGGTTCAGAACGGCGCGTTTCTCCCCAACAGTCATACCCCAATGGTTGATCATATTATCGAGTTCGGCTTCGATTCCGTTTAGGGCAGCCTCGATTTTTTCTTCGTCAAGTTCAACGAATGTCACTTCGATACCCTGAGAGGCAATCATCCGGGCGATGGTTTGACCAACTGACCCGCAACCTACCATCCCAACTTTTGAAAAAAGTGTTTTTGCACGATTTTTTTTACTTAAAGCATATTGTTCAATGCTATCAACTATATCAGCCATAATATTTTGTAAGTTAATTTTATCAATAACTACCTGCAGCCTGGTTGGCTGTAATGGCCACCAGGTTTACAATATCACTAACGGAACAACCCCTCGAGAGGTCATTGATCGGTGCTGCCATTCCTTGCAGCACTGGCCCGATTGCTTCTGCATTTGCCAGTCGCTGTACAAGTTTATAGGCGATATTTCCTGATTCAAGGTTTGGGAAAACCAGTACATTAGCTCGGCCGGCGATAGGACTATCAGGGCATTTCAGCCTGCCTATTGATTCGACTATTGCTGCATCAGCTTGCAATTCACCGTCGAACAGAAACTGAGGAGCCATTTTTCTGGCAATTTCGGTAGCCTGCACTACCTTATCCACCATTTCATGTTTAGCGCTTCCTTTTGTCGAAAAGCTCAGCATGGCAACCCTGGGTTCAATCTCTGCAATTGCGCGGGCCGTTTTAGCTGTGCAAACAGCGATTTCTGCCAGTTCCTGAGCTGTTGGATCAGGATGTACAGCACAATCTGCAAAAACCATCATCCCGTTTTCGCCCCATTTATGATCGGGCATGATCATGATAAAAGCTCCGGAAACAACAGATATTCCCGGCAGGGTTTTAACGTACTGAAAGGCAGGCCTGAGGACATCACCCGTGGCATTATTAGCTCCGGCAACTTCACCGTCAGCATCTCCGGCTTTGATCATTAAAGTGGCCAGGTACAGCGGATTTTCCAATAGTTTTAAAGCTTCATCTTTTGTCAGGCCCTTACTTTTCCTTAATTCCACCATCAAATCAGCATACGCTTCCTTTTTTAGATGATTAGCAGGATCAACGATAGTCGCTTTTTCAATATTTTTCAGGCCAAATTTCAAGGCTTCCCTAAGAACGATTTCAATTTTTTCAGTTAGAATGATCCGGGCTATTCCCTCCCCGATCAGGATATCTGCAGCTCTAAGAGTCCTTTCTTCCCAAGCCTCCGGTAAAACGATCCTTTTATCGAATTTTTTTGCATTCGCTTTAATTTTCTCCATTAATTCCATGCTAATCAATATTTTAGGTGACGAATTATAAATCTTCAAATATACCCAAAAAAGTAACCCGGTTTCCGCGGATTCGTATGATTTTTGTCAGTTTCCGGACTTTTCTGAAACAGGCATCTGTTTTTCTTTTTTTTTCGTGTTTTGTTTTGTTAATTTACCCGTAATAAAACCACAGAGACAAGGAGACACCTAAAACGCGGAGATTACCTTTACTGTACCATAATATATCCTAAAATGCTATTCGACATTGAACTAATCAGAGGAATTTATAATTCCTACCCAGAAAGTATTACGAGAATCAGGGAGCAGCTAAACAGGCCTTTAACCTTGATCGATAAGATCTTATATGCTCACCTGTTTGACAAATCTCTCGAGGAGGCCTATACCAGGGGGACGGATTATACCGAATTCTCGCCGGATCGGGTTGCCATGCAGGATGCTACGGCTCAGATGGCGCTGCTTCAGTTTATGCAGGCCGGGAAAGCTAAAACTGCCGTACCAACTACTGTTCATTGTGATCATCTGATCCAGGCGAAGGTTGGTGCCGTTACCGACCTGAAGGTGGCCCGCGAGAGCAATGAGGAAGTATTTGATTTCTTATCAACCGTTTCAAACAAGTATGGGATTGGATTCTGGAAGCCAGGTGCAGGGATCATTCACCAGGTTATTTTAGAAAATTATGCATTTCCGGGTGGAATGATTATCGGAACCGATTCGCACACGGTTAATGCCGGCGGATTAGGCATGATTTCGATTGGCGTTGGTGGTGCTGATGCCGTTGATGTGATGTCAGGCATGGCGTGGGAACTTCTTTTTCCAAAGTATATTGGTGTTAAGCTGACCGGCAGGCTAAGTGGCTGGGCATCAGCCAAGGATGTTATACTGAAAGTGGCAGGAATACTGACAGTTAAAGGAGGAACAGGATATATCCTTGAATATTTCGGCGATGGGGCCAAATCGATTTCGGCTACCGGAAAAGGCACCATCTGCAATATGGGTGCGGAGATTGGCGCAACCACTTCGGTTTTTGGCTATGATTCAAAAATGGCTGATTATCTTAAGGCTACCGGACGTGAAGAAGTTGCTTCCCTGGCTGACCGGATTGGAGATCATCTGACCGGTGATCCTGAGGTTTATGCCTGTCCTGAGAAATATTTCGATCAGGTAATCGAAATTGATTTAGACAGTCTGGAACCCTATATTAATGGTCCCTTTACTCCTGACCGGGCATGGCCGATTTCGGAGTTTGCAAAAGCAGTTCGCGAGAACGGTTTTCCTCAAAAGCTTGAGGTTGGCCTGATCGGTTCCTGCACCAACTCTTCTTATGAAGATATGACTCGCGCTGCGAGCATTGCACGTCAGGCGGTGGAAAAAAATCTTAGAGTCAAATCTGAATTTACCATAACTCCGGGTTCCGAACTGGTTCGTTATACCATTGAAAGAGATGGTTTGCTGGAAACGTTTGAGGAAATCGGGGGGATGGTACTTGCAAACGCCTGCGGGCCTTGCATTGGTCAGTGGGCGCGGCATAACGCTGAAAAGCATGAGAGAAACTCCATCATAACCTCCTTCAATCGAAATTTTGCCAGCCGGAATGATGGTAATCCCAATACCCATGCTTTTGTTGCATCACCAGAAATCGTGACAGCATTAGCCATTGCCGGTGATCTGACATTCCATCCGCTGACTGATCAACTGATTAATGAAGCTGGTACACCTGTTTCATTTGATGAACCCATGGGATTGGAATTACCCGTAAACAATTTTGCTCTGGTCGATAATGGTTATCAGGATCCGGCAACAGACGGATCATCTATTAACATCATTGTAAACCAGGAATCCGAAAGACTGCAATTACTTACTCCGTTTGAACCCTGGAATGGCAAAGACTTCCATAACCTTGGATTGCTGATCAAAGCGTATGGTAAATGCACCACCGATCATATCTCTATGGCAGGTAAATGGTTGAAATTCAGGGGTCATCTGGGAAATATCTCCAATAATATGTTAATCGGGGCAACAAATGCTTTCAATAAGGCTCAAAATCAAGTAAAAAACCAAATCAAGGGGAAATATCTTACTGTTCCAGAGTCGGCAAAAGTTTACCAATCCAACGGTATCGGGTCGATGGTAATTGGAGATGAAAATTACGGTGAAGGCTCTTCGCGTGAGCATGCTGCAATGGAACCCAGATTTCTGGGTGTTAAGGCCATACTGGTGAAGTCGTTTGCCAGGATCCATGAAACAAACCTAAAAAAGCAGGGAATGTTGGCGATAACCTTTGCCAACAAAGAGGATTATGAAAGAATCAGGGAGAATGACACCTTTGATATCATTGGCCTTGAAGGATTTAAGACCGGTGTTCCATTGAATATTACCATTCATCACCAGGATGGAGGAACCGACGAAATAATCAGGGTAAATCATAGTTATAATGATAATCAGATCGATTGGTTCAAAGCCGGTTCAGCGCTTAACCTGATACGTTTGAATCAGGCTGAATGAGATAGTTAATGAAATATCTATTATGTAAAAATCTATATATTTACAGAAGCTAATTTTTATAGACAAGAATGAGGAAAATACAGGTAGTTAATCCGGTAGTTGAGATGGACGGTGATGAAATGACCCGTATCATCTGGAAAATGATAAAAGAGAGATTAATCTTACCGTTTATTGACCTTGATATCCAGTATTTTGATTTAGGTATTGAAAACCGGGATCTTACTGGAGATCAGGTAACTATTGACTGTGCAGAAGCCATCCTGAAAACCGGTGTGGGAATAAAATGTGCGACTATCACTCCGGATGAAGCAAGGGTTAAAGAGTTCGGGTTGAGAAAGATGTGGAAAAGTCCGAACGGCACCATCAGGAACATCCTGGGTGGAACTGTTTTTCGCGAACCCATCCTGATCAAATCGATACCAAGGCTGGTTCCGGGCTGGACGCAGCCCATCTGCATTGGCCGTCATGCCTATGGAGATCAGTATCGTGCAACGGATTTCAGGACAAAAGGCAAGGGAAAACTGACGATCACCTTTACTCCTGAAAATGGGAATCCCGAAGTTCACGAGGTGTTTAATTTCAAGGATGATGGGATTGCTTTGGCCATGTACAACACCGATGAATCCATCAAGGGATTCGCCCACTCCTGTTTCAATATGGCGCTTGATAAGAAATGGCCGCTTTATCTTTCAACCAAAAACACCATTCTTAAGGCATATGACGGGCGGTTCAAGGACATTTTTGAAGAGATCTATCAACATGATTATATAGGCAGATTTAAGGCTGCAGGAATCCATTATGAGCACCGTTTGATTGATGATATGGTTGCTGCTGCGTTAAAATGGAACGGCGGATATGTGTGGGCCTGTAAGAATTATGATGGTGACGTTCAGTCGGATACCGTTGCCCAGGGTTTTGGTTCTCTTGGCCTGATGACTTCGGTACTGGTGACTCCGGATGGAAAAACCATGGAAGCCGAAGCTGCTCATGGTACGGTTACCCGTCATTACCGGATGCATCAGGAGGGTAAACCCACCTCTACCAATCCGATTGCTTCGATTTTTGCGTGGACCCGCGGTCTTGCCTTCAGGGGAAAACTTGATGGGAACGCTGAGCTGATCCGGTTCTCGGAGGTTCTGGAGCTGACGTGTATCGAA
>JAPLDV010000746.1:7468-13537 GCA_026391235.1 Bacteroidia bacterium
GTTACATCAGACAAATATCTTACTACAGAATGTTTCTTTGAAGCAATTGAAAATAGGTTACATACTAAAATCTCCTCATGATATGGGACAGATAAAGAAAAAATTCATTGATCGGGCACTCCCGAAAGCCGAAATCGTAAAAAAACTAAGGAACGAATACGGCAGTGTGGTTATCGGGGAAATAACCATCGGCCAGGTATTATCCGGCATGAAAGGTATTGTCGGGTTGCTTACCTGCACATCAAAACTTGATCCGGAAGAAGGTATCCGGTTCCGGGGCTATACCATACCGGAATTGCGTGATATGCTGCCCAAAATAAGTCCGGACGACGAACCGCTTCCCGAAGGATTGTTTTATCTCATGCTGATGGACGAACTGCCTACCGTTGAGGATGTTCAGTATATCCAGAATGAATGGGTCAAAAGGGCCCATGTTCCTAAGCATGTGTTTGACGTTATTGATGCCCTTCCAAGGGACACGCATCCTATGAATCAGTTTGTTACTGCGATTGTTGCGATGGCCGGCAGCTCCAGGTTTATGAAAGCTTATGAGGCTGGTGCCGCCAAAAAAGACTATTGGGATTCCACCTATGAAGGGGTCATGGACCTGATAGCCAGGATTCCGCGTATTGCGGCCTATGTTTACCGGCACACCTATCACAATGGGCGCCATATCGAACCTGACTCTGATCTGGATTGGGCAGGAAACCTTGCTCACATGATGGGCTATGACAATGAAGAGATTAGACGCCTTTTCCGCCTGTATTTGACTATTCATGCCGACCATGAAGGCGGCAACGTCAGTGCTCATACAACTCATCTCGTAGGTTCAGCCCTGGCTTCACCCTATCAAGCTTACGCAGCCGGTATGCTTGGATTAGCCGGTCCATTGCATGGCCTTGCCAGCCAGGAAGTTATAAAATGGGTTTTTGAAATGATGAGAGATCTCGGAACTGAAGATCCTTCGAAGGAACAGATTTCCGATTATGTAATCAAAACGCTGAATGAAGGCAGAGTTGTTCCTGGTTATGGACATGCAGTTTTGAGAAAGACCGACCCCAGGTACATTGTACAACGGCAGTTTTGTTTGAAATACCTGCCCAATGATCCTCTTTTCAAGGTGATCAGCAGGATCTACGAGGTTGTTCCCCCGATCCTCGGTTCAGTTGGGAAGATAAAAAACCCATGGCCAAATGTGGATGCTCATTCCGGTGCCATTCTGGTTCATTACGGTATCAAGGAATACGAATTCTATACGGTGCTGTTTGCTGTTTCACGTGCTTTGGGCGTTCTTTCATCACTGGTTTGGGACCGGGTATACGGATTGCCGCTTGAAAGGCCCAGTTCACAGAATACAAGGTGGTTTATTGAAAAGGCCGGCATTGACTCCCCCGTTAAATTCTAACAAAAACCTAATCTATTTAATTTATATGGACAGAAGAATAACAATTATCGGTGCCGGGAATGTCGGTGCCACCGTAGCTCATGAAATTGCCAGGCAGGATCTGGCGAAGGAGGTGGTTCTTGTTGATGTTAAGGAAGGTACCGCTGAGGGCAAGGCCCTGGATATGTGGCAAACTTCATCGATCCTGAATTTCGATTCGAGGGTTGTTGGTGTTACCAATGATTACCTGAGGACCCGCAATTCATCAGTGATTGTGATTACTGCCGGTATTCCCCGGAAGCCGGGCATGTCGCGTGATGATCTGATAAAAACAAATGCAGTAATCGTAAAGGAAGTAACCGAAAGAGCGGTAAAATATTCTCCTGACGCGATTATCATAGTGGTATCCAATCCTCTGGATGTTATGACCTATGCTTCTTACCTGGCCGCAAACAAAGCTCCGAATAAGGTTTTCGGCATGGCAGGCATACTCGACACCGGTCGTTATAAAGCTTTCCTGGCCGAGGCATTGAATGTTTCGCCAAAAGATATTCATGCTCTCTTATTGGGCAGTCATGGCGACACCATGGTTCCTTTAAAAAGGTATACTTCTGTTTCGGGTATACCGGTTACCGACCTGCTTGGAGATGACGTACTCGACAAGATCATTGAGCGAACCAGGAAAGGCGGCGGGGAGCTTGTTAACCTAATGGGCACTTCGGCATGGTACGCTCCGGGTGCAGCAGTTGCAGCAATGGTTGATGCCATTGTGCGCGACCAGCACAGGGTGTTCCCGGTATGTGCCTATGTTGACGGCGAGTACGGTTTAAATGACATCTACCTCGGTGTGCCATGTATAATTGGCAAAAACGGAGTTGAAAGAATTATCACGTTGAACCTCGACGAGGCAGAAAAGAAATTGTTGATTGAGTCGGCAAAATCTGTTAAGAAGACCATGGATGTGCTCGATGAGATGAAGTTGTTTTAAGGATCAGGGCACAAGGCTCAAGAAAAACTACCTGAGGTTTTCCTCCAAAGCACTCAGATGAGGGCGGTCAGCATGATTTGCTATTTTGCAGCCACGAGTTTCCGGGTTACAACATCGTTGCCCGATCGCAGACGGAAATAGTATATCCCGACAGACAGGGTTGAAAGATCACAAGTAACTTTCTGACTGCCAACGGATTGATATCCTTCAAAAAGAGTTTTTATCTGCTGTCCAAGCTCATTGCAGATTACCAATTCGACTTTCCCGGGCTTAAGCAACTCATATTCAATACTGATAATCGAATTAAGGGGATTCGGATAACTGCTGACCAGTCCGAATGTTGTGGAAGACCGCGTGGCTTCTGTTAAATCCATGCCTGTTCCTGACCCCAGCTCTGTCTGATAAGCCGACCTTCCGAAGGTTCCGACCCTTAAGTACCTTACTGAGTCAATTTTTACATAATCGAAATCAATTGCCGGCACAACCGACATTCCTTCGCTCGCGTATTCCCAGCTGACGCCGCCATCGGTTGACCAGTATACCCCAATATCATTTGCTAAAAACATCTGTCGGGTATTTTCAGGATCAATAAAAAGATCGCTGCAGGGCAGATCGGGAAGGTCTCCCGATATATTGGACCAGGTTTGGCCGAGATCGTTGGTCTTATATATTTTATTACCCGGCGAAAAGCCCGTTTTAAGCACATAAAAGGTATTTGCATCAACCGGGTCGGTCACCACTCTGGATATCCAGCGGGTTTCCCCGGGAATGTTTGCAGTTACGTCAGCCCAGGTAGCTCCACCATCAGTTGAGATCTTTACAACAATCACCGATCCCATTTGAGGCCACTTGGTAAGTCCCGTTGCGAAAATCATAATATCCGGATTTACCTGGTTTTGTGCCATGGTGCTGATATTTGCAGGGGCGACATCTGAAGGTCCTGATATTACCCCAAAAGTCTGCCCGGCATTTGTCGATTTTAATATTTTCGTATTAGCCGTATAGAGGATGCGGTTATCTGCAGGGTGCATAAAAAATGGGGTAATCCAGGCGCCCTTGGCATTATAAATCACGGTACTGCCAGTTCCACCAATAATACCCTTCAGCAGGACGCCATTTTGCCATGAACCATAATAGAACTCAGCAAAATCAGCAGGGTCGAAAAAGCACTCCATACCATCACCGGAGAGAATACTGTTCCAGGTTCTTCCTCCATCGACAGTGATCGCACTGCTGTTATCCTGCATCCCACCCATGAAAATTCCGGGATTCGAAGGATGAGATGCTATCCGGTAAAACTGCAGGGTCTTGAGGCCTTTGTTTTTGGAAGCGGCAGTATAGCCTTTGTCTTCCGATCGGAATACACCCCCGTCACAACCAATGTAAAGGATATTGGGGTTGGAAGGTGCATAAACCAGCTGATGGTAATCACAATGGACAAGGCTGCCAAAGCCGTCAGATCCGTATGGCCTGACCGGAGCAAAAGTTGAGCCATTGGTTGTCCGGTGCAATTCGACATTTCCTATCAGTACATGATCAGGATTAACCGGATCCACCGCAATGCACAAATCATAAAATCCCTGGTCATACCAAGAGGAACCATCGAAGCCCCCCAGCTTGGTTCCGGCTGAAATCCGGGTCCAGCTGGTTCCTCCGTTTATCGATTTCCAGGCACTGGTAATGCCCAATTCACTTGAGCCATTCAGATCATAGGTAACTGCATAAATAAAATCAGGATTCGACTTCGAAATATCAATCTGAATCCTGTGAATTTTAGTCGGGTCGAGGCCATCATTGCTTTTTATCCAGGTAAGTCCCTGGTCGTTTGAAATATAGAATCCAGAATTGCTGTTTCCGCCGCCAATAGCGGCATAAATTTTATTAGCATCTGTAGGATGAAATTCGATATCGAACGCATCATCTGCTTCTAATGTCCGGCTCCATGTGAGACCGGCATCAGCACTTCTCCAGATCCCCTCATTGGGCAGGGAACTGCTTAAATACATGTCACCGCTTGCCATAGCACCCAGTACCAGGCTGGAGTTATACGGGCTCACACCCAGGTCGGCAAAGTGGGTCTGGGTTCCGATCCCATTGGTGATAAGAATCCAGGACCGTCCTCCATCCAATGATTTATACAACCCTCTTCCGCTGAAATTGATAATTGCAGTAAGGTAACTGCATTCTCCGGACCCGGCATAAACAACTTCCGGATTTTTGGGATCAATCGCAATAGCCCCAAAGGTTTGTGACTCCAGTCCGTACCCAAAATCACTCCAGTTTGCACCCCCGTCGGCGGATTTCCATAGTCCTCCGCTGGCAGCGCCGATGTATAGGGTTTGCGGATCGGTCGGATGAACTGCAATGACCCTCACACGGCCGCTAATTCTCCCCCAGGCACTGGTGCTTTCAATTCCCCGCGGCCCCAAAGAAGTCCATTGCGGAAAATCATCGCTTTTCAGCCTGCCGCTTTTTTCTTTGAGCAATTCCTGGTCCACAACCTTAAAATAGGTGGTTAGCGGTATCGTATCACTGGGAAATGCCCGCTGCGAATTAAACCACTCGGCCCGCTTAAACTGGTTGGAATTCCGGATGTGTTCCGGAACCTCCGTTTTGATTGATTTTATGACAGGAACGATGCTGGTCGACTGCCCGAAGGAAAGCAAAACAGAACCCAGAAGAAAGACGGAAAGGAATGCTGCGGTTTTCATCGGCTTTGGTTTAGTGATATTCTGGTATAAAGTTACCAGCCTTAAACGAAACCGCAATACGCATTTTGTGGTATATTTTGTAACTGTTCGGGTGGTATTTTTTAAATCACAAAGGGCACAAAGGTTTTACACAAAGTTCACAAAGTGCCGTTTTTGACTCTTTTTATTGCGTCGCTGCACCCACTCACACACCCACTTTTTTCCCCAGTAAACACCTGTCATTCCCGCGGAGGCGGGAACCGCTCGACGCTGCACCGAGGCCCTTGAAGACGTCCTTTGCTGAATGCCCTGTTCAGGGAAGCGGTTCCCGCCTCCGCGGGAATGACAAGGTCGCTGTGGGTGAAAAAAAGGGCCTTTTTTCAATTAAAACTTACTTGCGCCTTGCGCCTTGAGCCTTGAGCCTTTTGTATATTTTTACCGGATGGAACCAGAACTCGGCAGGCTTGCTCAAACACTTGAAGGTGACTTATTCTGGGATACGATAACAAGGACCATCTATGCAACAGATGCTTCCATTTATCGCGAAATCCCTGCTGCCGTTGCTTATCCGAAAAATTCCGGAGATATTATCCAATTGGTCCGTTTCGCCAAAGAGAATCACCTTTCGCTGATCCCCCGGACAGCAGGCACTTCCCTGGCCGGGCAGGTTGTGGGCCCGGGCATTGTTGTTGATGTATCCAGATATATGAACCGGGTTATCGAAGTAAATGCCGCTGAGCATTTTGCCTGGGTAGAGCCGGGGGTTATTCTCGATGAGCTGAACAGGCAGTTACTCGGTCAAAAACTGCTGTTCGGACCTGAAACCAGCACTGCAAACCGCTGCATGATCGGAGGGATGCTGGGCAATAACGCTTGCGGACTGCATTCGTTGGTTTATGGCAGCACCAGAGATCATACCCTTGCCGTTCAGGCTGTTCTAAGCGATGGTTCGGTTGCCGAATTTTCTGCTGTTAACAGGGAATCTTTTGAGCAGAAATGTATCGGTA
>JAPLDV010000708.1 GCA_026391235.1 Bacteroidia bacterium
GAAGGTTATTTCTATATCCGGGCGGAATATCCGCTGGCCGTGAGTCGTATTCGCCAGGCTTTACACCTTTGCCGGGAGGCAGGGATCATCGGGCCAAATATTTTTGGAAGCTCCTATTCTTTTGATATCCATCTATATGAAGGGGCCGGTGCATTTGTTTGCGGAGAAGAGACGGCACTGATCGCCTCCATCGAGGGAAAACGGGGCTTCCCGCATCTTCGACCGCCCTACCCCGCCGAATCCGGACTTTGGGATGCCCCTACGCTGGTGAACAATACAGAAACATTCGCCCTGGTATCCTGGATCATTCGTAAAGGTGCAGCTGCATTTAACCGGATGGGAACCGATAAAAGCAAGGGAACCAAGGTGTTTGCGCTGGCCGGCAAGATCAATCGGGGCGGGCTGATTGAGGTGCCGATGGGGATCACCATCCGTGAGATCGTGGAAGAGATCGGCGGAGGCATTGCCAACGGAAAAAAATTCAAAGCCATCCAGATCGGAGGACCGTCAGGAGGCTGTATTCCTGAATCACTCGCCGATACACCCATCGATTTTGAATCGATGTCGCAACTCGGAGCCATGATGGGTTCGGGCGGAATGGTTGTGCTCGATGAAACCGACTGCATGTTGGACATAACCAGGTATTTCCTTTCGTTCACCCAAAAAGAGTCGTGTGGAAAAATCACTACCCTCCGGTATTTCAGGGAAGAGTACGAGGCTCATCTCGCAGGGCGCTGTCCGACGGGGAAATGTTTGGACCTGATTAAGTATACCATTAATGATAAATGTATCGGCTGTACCTTGTGCGCACAAAAATGTCCGGTGGATGCCATAGAATTCCGGCCTCATGAACAGCATGAGATCGATCTGGAAAAATGTATCAAATGTGACACCTGCCGGCTGGTCTGCCCGGTTGATGCGGTTATTAAAGTCTGAATAAAAAGATGATTGAGCTGATTATCGACGGAAAAAAACTGAGTGTGGAAGCCGGAACCACGGTGATGGATGCCGCACTGCAACTGGATATCACGATCCCGTCGATGTGCCATAACGGAGATCTTCCCCATTTTGCCTCCTGCATGATCTGCATGGTAAAGGATGAAAATAATGGAAGATTTCTCACTTCCTGTTCGGTAAAAGCCACACCGGGCATGAACATTATTACCATGGATGAAGAGATCCGCGAAGCCCGGAAAACCGCACTCGACCTGCTGCTGAGCGACCATGCAGGCGATTGTGAACCTCCCTGCCAAATCAGCTGTCCTGCACACATGGATATTCCTCAGATGAACCATTTGCTGGCGGAAGGCAAATTTGAAGAAGCCTATAATGTTGTCATTCAGGATATTGCATTACCATCCGTTCTGGGAAGGATCTGTCCTGCGCCCTGCGAGCGTGCCTGCCGGAGGAATTCAGTCGATGAGGGTGTATCGATTTGTTTGCTGAAGAGATACACGGGTGACTTCGTTGCAGCGTCAACAGGTCCCCGCGTTCGCGGGGATGACAGAAAAGGGTTCGGTGCAGCGCCAAGTGATCTGATCGTTCGCGGGGATGACAGAATGAAAAAAGGTGGAAATTTAGAGATTCGAAATCCAGTTTTGAATTCTGAAGTACAAGATCCAAGTATCGTGGAGGCTGACCTCAGCGCGTCACTCGTCACTCGTCACTTGAGCTTGCCCTCGCGAAAGCGGGGGTCACTTTTTCACGTGGCCGTCATAGGTTCCGGTCCCCATGGGCTCTCCGCAGCGTGGTATTTGCAATCCTTTGGTTATCAATGTACGATATTCGATCGGAATCCTTTGCCCGGAGGTGCCTTGCGATATTCGGTACACAAGGTGTTGCTTCCCGAAGAGGTACTCGACCAGGAAATCGAACGGATCAGGCAGGCCGGGGTGATCTTTGAGATGAACACTGAAACCGGTCCCGATAAGTTGAAGGAATTGGAACAGGAGTTCTCTGCGGTAGTTTATCCTTTGGAGAAAGCCCCTAAAATGGCCATCCAGGCATCGGCCCTGGGAAAGGAAGCTGCCTGGAAAGTAAGGCAAAAGCTTTCGGGGCTGCCCGAAACCGGTGAGCCACGGATGTTCAACTCCCGGTTTGGCCGCCTGCAGGAATCCGAAGCTGTTGAATACCTCAAAGAATCGGT
>JAPLDV010000129.1 GCA_026391235.1 Bacteroidia bacterium
TTTGGGCATCTGGGTTGAATCGAAGCCAATGCAATGGGTTCTGATAAACTTTGCATCATGTATATTTTCCCTGACCATCACATAGGCCATGGCGCTCATCAAGGCTGTATCGGTACCCGGCCTTATTGAAATCCATTCATCAGCCAGGGAGACTGCCGAAAAGGTCATCCGGGGATCAATACAGACCACGCGGGCGCCATTTTCGCGGGCTTTTTTAATAAAATAATCGGAATTTGTGCCGTCGCGCATCTCAGCCGGATTCCAGCCCCACATCAGGATGTATTTCGAATTGAGCCAATCCTGACGCTGGTTTCCGGTGATCCCGGTTCCGTATACTGTTGTGGTGGCTTTTGAAATGCACGCCCATGAATAGGAGTTGTAATAATCCAATGCTCCTCCAATGAGATTCATTAACCTTACAGCCGGCCAGCGGCCGTTCAGTTGGCTGTAACTGCCTGTACCATAAGGAACAAACATGGATTGATTGCCGTATGTGTTACGGATACGAAGCATCTCCCGCGACATGGTTTCCAGTGCCTCATCCCAGGTGGCCTGACGAAATTTTCCTTCACCTCGTTTGCCAGTTCTTATCATTGGATACCTTAACCTGTCGGGATGATACTGGCGCCTGCGATAGGATCGCCCGCGGATGCACGCCCTCAGCTGAGGATCAGCCGGAGTGTCGCCCGGACGGTCATCCGTTTCTATACGGGTGATAATGCCATCTTTAACCAGTACTTTCAACAGGCACCGTCCGCCGCAATTATGGGCAGGACAGCCAACCTTGATCCAGCCGTTTTGCGCAAGCTCCGGTGAAACCGCCTGGCCCGGGTTGAATCCCAATGCTTCGGGGAACCAGACCGGCGACGATAGGGCAATCCCGCCGGCAACAGCACTTGTCCTTATAAAATCCCTGCGGTTTTGTTTGCCCATCCGATCACTGGTTTAGTTTCAGGTTTAAAAGTACACTTTGGCAGTGTAATTTAAAAACCCCAGAATGATGTTCTGCTGTAAAATGAACTTCACAACTTGCATGTCCATTTTCTCATTAAATTCTTTTGCAAGTGAAGTAACGCCTTTATCCTGGAATCCACACGGATTTATGTAATTAAAATAGGTGAGATCGGTATTAACATTTAAAGCAAAACCGTGCATGGTTATATGCCGGCCCGCCTTAACACCGATTGCACAAATCTTCCTGGCGTTCGGTGTGCCCGCATCTAACCAAACCCCCGTTGCACCTGGAAGGCGTGAAGCTGATATTTCCAATTCATCCAAAGTTTTGATAATGGCCTGCTCCAGTGTGAATACATACTGTTTGATGTGCATTCCAAATTGCTCGAGATCAAAAATGGGATAACCTACAATTTGCCCCGGACCATGATAAGTGATATCTCCTCCACGGTCGATATGGTAATAGGTTGCCTGTATCTTATTTAAAAAATTACTGTCGATCAGGAGGTTGTTCTGATTGCCCGATTTTCCCAGCGTGTATACATGAGGATGTTCTACAAACAGCAAACGGTTATCAGTAATGATCTGCTGATCGGGTGGGAGAGTCCGGTTGGTGAGTTTTCGGGATACCCTTTCATTAAACAAGGTGACCTGGTAATCCCAGGCCTTTTTGTAATCCATTAAACCCAGATCTTCATAAATGATATTTGGCAACATTGTGTGCTGAAATATGTTTTTCTGCGTGATAAGAGGATCTCACCAATGGATGACTTTCGACAAAGCGGAATCCTTTTTTCAATCCAATCTCTTCATACTTTTGAAATTGTTCAGGGGTAACCCATTCGCTCACTGTAAGATGTTCACGCGTGGGTTGAAGGTATTGTCCGATGGTGATCACCTGGCATCCTGCTTCAATCAAATCATCCATGGTTTCCAGTACCTCTTCTGAAATCTCTCCCAAACCCAACATGATTCCCGACTTTGCAACGATTCCTGAAACCGAAACCTGCCTGATGACAGATAGGCTCGTATCATAACGGGCTTTTGTGCGGATAGCCGGGGTTAACCTGCGAACAGTTTCAAGGTTATGAGAGATAACATCAGGTGCCGCATCAATAACGATTTTAATCAGTTTGGGGTTCCCATCAAAATCAGGGATGAGGGTTTCCATGGTGACCGTTGGATTAACCTCCCGTATGGAACGGATGGTTTGAGCCCAGAAACCTGCAGCCCGGTCGGGCAGGTCGTCGCGGTCGACTGAAGTGATCACTGCATGTTTGACTCCCATCTTTTTGATTGCATCAGCTATCCTGTCAGGTTCGTCAGGGTCGGGCGGGTATGGTTTGCCTGTCGCAACTCCGCAAAATTTGCATGCCCGGGTGCAGATGTTTCCAAGGATCATAAAAGTGGCAGTTCCTGCACTCCAGCATTCGCCAATATTTGGACAATTGCCTGATATACAAATAGTATTCAGATTATTTTCGTTAATAAGCCGGCGAACGTTTCGGTGGGTTTCATCCTGATCCAGCCGTGATTTGAGTTTTAACCAGCCTGGCAACCTGCCTCTTTTCGGATTTTCCATTATTTATGAAGGTAACGCTCAAAAATACTCGATAAAAGATTAATATTTTTCTGTTAATTTATTATCAATAATCAGAATATTGATTAATTTTACACATCGAATAAGTTAAATATATATATATACAGATATATGGCAACGAGAAGGGATTTTATCAGGATTTCTGCACTGGGGGCCGGAGGATTGGCGGTTGGTGTACCGGTGGTCAGATCATGGGCCGGCGGGCTGATTGACCCTGATCGCATGGTTTATGAAGGCATGCGAAGAACACCAACGTA
>JAPLDV010000195.1 GCA_026391235.1 Bacteroidia bacterium
CCTGATGGACTTCTGCTCCAAATTCAGCTTTCACTCGCTTGTGGTGTTTCACGCCCTTAAACATTTGGAACGGGCAGGGTATCTCGAGCTTACCGAGGATATTGACCTCCCGGCACGGGTACATTTCCGCGTCGACAGGGATGAATTATATAAATTTCAGATAGTTAATGAAGGATATGATGGTGTGATAAAACTCCTCCTCCGTGTTTATTCCGGAATGTTTTCTGATTTTGTCAGGATCGATGAGCATAACCTTGCGGCTAAAGCAAAAGTGCCGGTTCAAATCATTATTTCAGTTTTAACTACCCTCAACAACATGGGCATATTATATTATATCAAGCCCAAAAAGACCCCACAGATCATTTTCACCGCTGAGCGCCTGACCGATAAATCATTACTGTTTCCGAAGAAGGAATATGATGAACAGGAATCATTAACCAGAATGCGTATGGATACAATGATCCATTATGCGAATGAGGATCACCGTTGCCGCAGCCAGATGCTTTTAATGTATTTTGGCGAAAAAGATCCGTTCCGTTGCGGCCAGTGCGATGTTTGTATGGAAAGCGAGGACAAACCGGTCAATCGGTATGATCATGATCTGATAGCCGGTCAGATCCGGGAAATTATTCAATCCGGGCCTGTAACAGTACAGGAATTAAACGTTAAAGTTGAGTTCGACCCTGATAAAATTGCACATGTCCTGGATGATATGATTGAACAAAAACGGATAGGCTGGTCTGACGGATTCCTGAAATGGATCGGCGAAAAGGAATAAAACGGATATATTTGGACCGGTTAACCATGATCATTTTATGAATTTTGCCAGTCATATCGAGCCTGATGAATTGAACACATTGCCGCTGAGGAGTTTTGAAGGTACAATTCATGTTATTAGCAACCCTTCGGAAGCCGCCAAGGCTGTCCGGAAGTTATCCTTTTCCAAGATTGTTGGTTTCGATACGGAAACCAGGCCTACATTTAAAAAGGGGAAACTGAATCCGGTTTCCTTGCTGCAGCTCGCTACCCGCAAGGAGGCTTTTTTATTCAGGATGAACAGACTCGGTTATTTCCCGGGGCTTGAGCAATTGCTGACAAAAGCCATCCCTCTGAAAATAGGTGCGGCCATCCATGAGGACATTCGGGCGTTGAAGGCCGTCTTCCCGCAACAAACAAACGGATTCATCGACCTTCAGGACATCGTTAAAAATTATGGAATCGATAATATCGGGGTTAAAAAAATGGCCGCAATTGTTCTGGGTTTTCGGATTTCCAAATCGCAGCAATTGTCAAATTGGGAAGCTGATACGCTTACCGAGGCTCAAATGGTGTATGCCGCCACCGATGCCTGGGTTTCCCTGGAGATCTATCTGAAGCTGATTCAAAACGGTACACCATGAATACGCCGGAGGTTAACCTTCCCAAATTAGCGCAGGAGTGGCTGGATAATTATCTTGCAGTTACTCCTGAAAAGGAAGCCGATCAGATCCGGACCAAAGTTTCAGGATTGATTCCAATAATAATAAATGAACTCGGATTGGGCGATACTTCTCATGCTGCCTGCCTGCTCACGATCCCGTACAATAGCGGTTGGCTGAATTCTACCCAGGTAATTGAGAATTTCACCTCACCCCTTGCGAAAATCCTGGATGGTTTGAAGTAGATCGAAAATTTAAATACGAGCAGAACTAAAATTCATGCAGATAAATTCATACAGTTCCTTTTTAGCATTTCAGATGATGTCAGGGTTATTCTGATAAAAACCGGTGAACGCCTTCAGGAGGTCCGTTCCATAGAGGGACTTCCGGAGGATGTCCGGATGAAACTCGCGCACGATGCAGGTGATTTGTTCGCCCCGATCGCTCATCGGTTGGGTTTGTATCTGATTAAAAATGAATTTGAGGAGGGATCAATGAAGTACCTCCTCCCGGATATTTACCGGGATGTTTTGCGCCGCCTTGCAGAAACCCGCTCTGACAGAGATGAGTATATTGCCCGGTTTATCAACCCGTTAAACATTAGACTGGAGGCTAAAGGTTATCATTGTGATATCAAGGGCAGAACAAAATCAATTCCATCCATCTGGAGAAAAATGGTGCATCAGTCGGTGGAATTTGATGAGGTATATGACCTTTTTGCAATCCGGATCATCCTGAAAAATCCTTCGGATAATGAAAAGGCCGATTGCTGGCAGGTTTATTCCATTGTTACCGATCTGTATCCGCCAAACCCCAACCGGTTAAGGGACTGGATCTCTACTCCAAAGCTGAATGGATATGAATCTCTGCACACCACTGTCATCGGACCGGAGGGGCGCTGGGTGGAAGTGCAGATCCGGACGCAGCGGATGGATGCTTATGCTGAAAAGGGACATGCCGCTCACTGGCGATATAAGGAGAACAGGGGCGATAACGAAGCAGTTGAATGGCTGTCACAGATACGTGATGCACTGGAAACATCAGAGGATTCAGGCACTTCTGAAGAATCAAAGGCAAAAACCGAACTTTATTCCGACCAGATCTATATTTTCACCCCCAAGGGCGATCTGCTGAAACTCGCAGCAGGTTCCACTGTCCTGGATTTCGCTTTTGCCGTCCACAGCGATGTAGGATACCATTGCACCGGCGCGAGGGTGAACAGCCAGATGGTGCCTATCCGCCACAAGCTGACCAACGGAGATCTTGTGGAGGTGACCATTTCACTGCAGCAAAAACCCAAGACAGATTGGCTGAACTGGGTTTTCACCTCTAAAGCAAAGGCCAGAATAAAACGATTCCTGAAACAGGCTGATTACCAGGATGCCGATAGGGGCAAAGAAATACTCACGCGGAAACTCAGCCAGTGGAGAATAAAATATGATATGTCGACGATTCAGCGAATTGTTAACTGGCTGAATCTTAAAGATGCTCGGACTACAAACTCGCGAAATGCTGCAATCCGATTTTCGGAGATGAGGTTTATGGCTTTGTTACGGTGAAAGATGGAACTAAAATCCATAGGGTGAATTGTCCGAATGCCAGGCAAATGATCGAACGCTACCCTTACCGGATCGTTAAAGTACGCTGGACGGACTCCCACGGAGCTGCCGGAGGCTTCACCGTCAATGTTATGATTTCCGGGAAAGATAATATTTTGGTAGTCAACGAAATCAGCCGGCTTATAGCATCTGACTTAAAGGTTAGCATGCGATCAATGAATCTGGTATCGAAAGATGGCCAGTTTGATGGCACCTATACGCTGATTGTTCAGGACAGGCCCCATCTTGAAACCATAATGAACCGTATCAAACGAACTAAAGGTGTTATATCAGTCAGACGATCAGACGAACTAATCTCATGAACGACAACCACATAAAGATCATCGCTTCAAACCTGAAAGTTGAGGTATGGCAGGTCAGGAATACCCTTCACCTGTTTGAAGAAGCGGCAACCATCCCATTTATCAGCCGGTATCGCAAGGAGAAAACCGGAAGCCTTGATGAGGTAGCCCTGATGGAAATAAAAAAGCAATCGGAAAAACTGGCTGAAATGGACGACCGGCGGCATACCATTATCGAAACCATTACCGGCCTGGGTTTGCTGACTCCTGAACTGGAGGGAAAAATCACGCAGGCAACTACAATGACTGAGCTCGATGATCTTTATCTGCCTTATAAACCAAAAAAGAAAACCCGTGGAACGAAAGCTAAGGAGAAAGGACTGGAACCTCTGGCCAATATGATAATGGCTCAACGCGATGGCGATCCCATCCTGATGGCAGCGAAATTCCGGAACGATCAGGTAACCTCCGAAGAGGAAGCGCTGGATGGTGCCAGGGATATTATAGCCGAATGGATAAATGAAGATCAACGGGTGCGTAATATCTTAAGAAATCTCTTTGACCGGGAAGCTTTTGTAATTTCAACCGTTGTCAAGAAAAAGGAGGAAGAGGGAGTGAAGTTCTCTGATTATTTTGATTTCTGCGAGCCGGTTCGCAAATGTCCGTCACACAGGCTTATGGCCCTCTTCAGAGGCGAAAGAGAGGGGTTTCTACGCGTAAGCATTCAACCCGATCAATTCGAGGCGGTTGAAAGAATCAGCAAGTCAGTGGTCAGAGCCCGGAATCCCTGTGCCGATCAGGTACAACTCGCGTTGAAGGATAGCTATAGCCGTTTGCTTGAACCTTCGATTGAAACCGAATACCGGAATATTTACAAAGACAAGGCCGATGAGGAAGCCATAAAGGTTTTTGCGGATAATCTCCAGCAATTACTGCTTATGCCACCACTTGGCGAAAAAAACATCCTGGCTATCGATCCCGGATTCAGATCGGGATGCAAGGTCGTTTGCCTCGACCGCCAGGGAAACCTCCTGCACAACGAGACCATTTTTCCGCATCTCCCTCAGCGAGAGACCTCCATCGCCGCGAAAAAGATCAAATCGCTTGTTGATGCCTATAAAACAGAGGCAATAGCCATCGGAAACGGGACGGCAAGCCGGGAAACCGAATACTTTATGAAAAATTACATTCGTTTCGATCGTGAGGTCGAAGTTTATGTGGTGAGCGAAAACGGAGCATCCGTATATTCTGCATCTGATGTGGCACGGGAGGAATTCCCCGAATACGATGTCACCGTGAGGGGATCGGTTTCTATTGGCAGGCGCCTTATGGATCCACTCGCAGAGTTGGTCAAGATCGACCCGAAATCTATCGGGGTTGGACAGTATCAGCATGATGTGGATCAGAAAAAATTGCATGAAAGCCTCGATCATGTGGTGATCAGTTGCGTTCTTAGAAAAGTCCCGCGACTGGGAGCTAAGGCATTTGAGCAGGCTGCCGGGTTTCTGAGAATCCGTGGTGCAGTTAACCCATTGGACGACAGTGCTGTGCATCCTGAAACGTATCCGGTGGTCGAAAGGATGGCTGCTGATGCCGGTTGCACGGTTGCCGAACTTATTCATGATGCGGCTAAAAGAGCAATGATTAAGCCTGAAAAATATGTAACTCCGGAAATTGGAATGCCCACGCTTGTGGATATTTTTGAAGAACTGAGCAAACCAGGCCGGGATCCGCGGGGTAAAATCAAAATTTTCGAATTTTCACAGGAGGTTCAGAAGATCGAAGATGTGAAACCGGGAATGATTCTGCCGGGGATAGTCACCAATATCACACGGTTTGGAGCCTTTGTTGATATCGGAGTAAAACAGGACGGACTGGTTCATGTATCCCAGATGGCTGATAAATACATTACTGACCCTGCCGAAGTGGTTAAACTTCATCAACATGTTAAGGTTAAGGTTCTTGAAGTAGATTCTCAAAGAAAGAGAATTCAGCTGACCATGAAAGGATTAAATTCCTGAAATCATGGACGCCAGTTCATACAGATTACCAATCAGCCGGGCACCACAGTGAACCAGCCTTTCCTCAGGGAAGTGCCCATTGGTACACAAAATAGAGACAATGCCCAGTAAATCAGCAACTTCCTTGTCGTGGCACGTGTCTCCAATCATAACAATAGACTCAATAGGTACATGAAGCGATGAAATCAACTCCATCCCCAGGTCCCCTTTGCCATGTGCATAATGGTTGTCGAGGCCTTTGATTTTCCTGAAATAGTGGGTTATTCCAAAATGGCGGGTCATTTCTTTGAGGATTCCGGTTTCACTGGCGGACAGCAAATATTGTGTGCACCCCATCTTCGCAAATAATTCCAGAACGGTAACCGCTCCGTGCTGGAGCCTGCATTCCTTCTTCCGGAGATTATAGATCCTGATGAATTCCATTGCCGGCACTTCAAACGGTTCATGGATAAAGTCGAAACCAGCATCCTGATAGTATTCCTTCACAGGGAACCGGAAAATCTTCGAATACTTCTCTACATTAATGGGTGGCAGGTTTCTGTCCGCCAACAGGGTATTGATCGTCTCAATGCAAAGCCACTTATCATCCAGTAAGGTGCCGTTCCAATCCCAGATAATATGCCGGTATGTAAAGGGTTGATCATTCATTCCTGCAAAGAAAAATAAATGGCATCATTTTTGGCAGATTTTTACCGCAAACTATTAAATAGGCTCGAATTTCTTTAAACAACGCAATACTTAAGGTGCTTACATCACAAGTAATGAATAGGTTAATCAGGATATGTATTTACTATCGGGAACTAAGACTTTGTTTTATAACTTGCTTTATCTTCCAATTTATGGAAGGTAAATGATTAATTTGGAAAAAGTGGAACCGGAAATAATATATCAAGCCTGGAAATTTGTTCTGCCACTATGCACATTGGCAATATTATTATCTATCCTGATCATCTATGGATGGAGGACAAAGAAGTTAGTGGCAAGGCCGGGCTATTTTAAGAGGTTCAACAGAGTTGTTTTAATTGCTCGCAGGGCTGTTGTGGATAGAATGATTGATGGATTAATCGTGCTGGACAATAAAAATCTCGTATTGGATATAAATTCATCAGCTCAGAAAATATTCCGGATTTCATTATCTAAGGTCATAGGTCAGCCTGCTGAAACTGTTTTCGGGTCGTACTCGGATGTATTGGAGAACCTGAGATATTCTACCCGGAAGCACCAGAATTTACAGATCCAGGTTGGAAGCGATATGTTCTATTACCTGCTGGATATTAATCCCTTGTTTAACAATCGTGGCGGAGTTCATGGGAAAATGCTGGTGTTTCATGATATAACTTCATTGAAACTTACTGAATTCAAGCTTGTTGAAGCCAAAGCCCGCGCCGAACAGGCGGATAATCTGAAATCGGCTTTTCTGGCTAACATGTCACATGAGATAAGGACTCCGATGAACGTTATCATCGGTTTCTCCAACTTGCTGAACGATGCTGAGGTAAGCAAGGAGGAACGCAACGAGTTTATAGAACACATCAAGAACAGCGGAAATTCATTGCTTCAATTGATTGATGATATTATTGATATATCTAAACTGGATGCCGGCCAGATTGTCCAGGAGAATAGCAGGATTTCCATTACCAGGCTGCTTGCGGAGCTTTTCGCCTATTTCAACGAAAGCCTTCAGGAGGCTGGCAAGAAAGATGTGCAGCTTCTTGTAAATGGACTCCGGGAAAATGTAGATTTGACTGTTGTGGCTGATGGGGTAAAGATTAACCGGATCATGCGCCACCTGCTTGCAAACGCTGTAAAATTTACTAGTTCAGGATTTATTGAGTTTGGGGTGAAAACGGAAAGTCCAGATGTTTTACTTTTTTCCGTCCAGGACAGTGGAATTGGAATAGCCCGGGAAAAACAGGGAATGATTTTCGAACGCTTCAGCCGGGTCATGACAGGTACCCGACAGGAATATGACGGAACGGGAATGGGCCTGGCAATATGCAAGGGTCTGACCGAATTGATGGGTGGCAGGATTTGGGTGGAATC
>JAPLDV010000902.1 GCA_026391235.1 Bacteroidia bacterium
GATTTTATTTTTTGATTCATTCGATCCACCAGGATCCAAGTTTAACAACGATTCAACCAGTTCATTAAGCTGCTTTTTTCGTAAATCTTCCAATAGGAGTATGGGCAACTGGCTAAAATACATGGGCTTATATTCGAAATAGCCTCCTTGTTTAGTTGAAGCGATTTGCTTCAGAACGAGATCAATGAGCCGGGAGTTTAACAGCGCCAATAAAAACTTTTCATCACTTACAATTATACTCGTCTTGTCATTGCTGAAAATTCCTTTTCCATCCAACGAATATGATCCTGCCTTAACAATGCATGGGACAATGATCTTTGGTTTCTCAAACTCTTCCCAGTAATCCACGGCATCCTGAATCTCATACCATTTGTAAGATCCTGGCTTGCGGCCTTTCCAATTGGCTCCGGTAAAGTTGAGAGGTCGAGGCTCCAGCTGCTCACGGTACTGCTCCAGATGTTTCAGTAGAGCAGGATATTGTGTGATTTCAATTCCACGACGAGCGAAAATCAGGTATTTATCGCTCACCGGCTGCCTGTACCTTTTGATATCCCTCCCGGCCAAAAACGGCTTGATCACCTCTGCGCTTTTCGGATCTTCCACAATTAACCGGTCCCTGGTGGCCGTATCAATCACGAAGGCTTCGTTTAAACCGGTCTTGATGCCATAATATATTTTACCATCGACATATTCCGACAGCGGAACACCCTGCTTCCTGATCTTATCAAGCAGCTGCTGAGTCCGGTTATCGTTCATGATCCATCCTTCAGATCCTGAAGCGTAAACGGTCATCCGGAATTGGTTTTCAGAAATGTAATCCGACAAGCTAACGGGAAAATCGAGAGTTTTGATCAAACAGCCCGGAAAATTGGTTTGACCTGGCTCATTCCGTAAGGCCAGTATGCTTGGATAGGTTGTAGCTTCTTCGAAAACAGGCAAATCTCCAAAATCAACCAATTGCATTATATGCCTTTGATTAAGGTAATTGCGAAGTGTTGCCCCATACCCGGCACGCATCCATTTATTCGGAACGATAAAGGTGAATTCACCTTTTTGCCTGAGTATCTGGTTGCCCCGTTCAATGAAATAAACATACAGGTCGGCCATTCCGGCAAAGGTTTCATAATTATCCTTCAGCCAGGGTTTTATCGGTAAGAGTTCTTCCTGCCGGATATATGGCGGATTTCCGATCACTACATCAAACCCGATGAACTCCCCGTTTTCGTTGAGCACCTCCGGGAATTCAAATCGCCACTCGAACGAGTTATCGAAAATGGCATTGCTCTTAATTTCAAGCAGTTCCTGATCGAGCTTTGCAAATTCCTCCTGAACTTTCTTCACTTGTTTGTTCCACTCATCCTGTTCCTTTTTACTCTTATCCCACAGAGATCCCTGGTTGGTTAACGTGTCGAGTTCACCTCTGAGCCTGCGGCGACGAAGGAATCGTTTATCATTATCGGCCACTTCCGATTCAAAGTCACTTTTAATCGTACCGATGAGCCTTTCCATCTCCCGCTTCTCTTCCTTGGTTCGGGCATTCCGGTAACTCATTACTGCGATCCGGTAACTTTCCACAGTCCATTTACTGCCTTTCAATGCGGTTTTTATATCGGCATCGAGTGGATATCTGCTGATGAGGGAGTTGCCGCATTTGATGTTGATATCGATGTTGGGCAATGTTTCCAGCGCCCCATCTTTGCCGTACCAGGCATTTTTCAGCAGCTCGATCCACAACCGGAGCCTGCAGATCTTCACTGAATTAGGATTGATATCGACTCCAAACAGGCAGTTTTCTATGATTGTTCGTTTCTCGTTAAAAAGGGCTTCCTGAACACGCTGGCTTTCCGGAATTCCAGGCCGATATTCGAAAAACCGGTTCTCTTCATCGGTAATCACCAATTCGTCATTAATGACCTCGATACTGTATTCCTTCAATCGACGGCCATTCCGGTCGGTAAGCACATGAAGATCATGCTTAATCGCGATAATTTCATTGAGTGCCGATACCAGAAAATGACCTGATCCAACCGCCGGATCGCAGATTTTCAGGCTGTTGATGATGGAATTGGCTTCCGGGATATCTTCTATTTTATTGTATAAATGGGTGAAATCAGCACATTTCCATCCCTTTGCGTCATTAAACTTTTGAACAACCGCACGCCGGATCGACTCCCTGCACATGAACATCGTAATAAAGCCGGGAGTATAGAATGCCCCATCCTTGTAACCGTTGATTTTTTCAAAGATCAGCCCCAAAACAGAGGCATTGATCAGGGTTTTACTCTCCTCCTGGATCTCTTCCGATCCCTCACTGGAAAAATCATAGGCATCGAGGAAGGCAAAAAGATAGTAGAGCGTCTCCATTTTCCCGGCAAACTTTTTCCCGGTGGCATCTTTAAGTACCGTTGAACTTAGGACAGGCAAATAATGCTCGTTTTCCAGGCTGCTGATGCTGATGGTCTTACGTTCAATAAATGAGGGTTCAAAGAGGGAACTGTTCAGATAGGGAATTTTAGCAAACCGGCTGTTTACCAATGGACTTCGATCCTCATTCCTGACGGCAAGAACCTGGAAGAAGAGTTTGTTCAGCGTATCAAAATCATGCAGGGTTTCTGAATCCAGAAACCGGAACGACTGATCGTTGCGGTGATAACGAACAAGCTGACCTTCCAGCAATTTAAGGAAAAGTATCCGGTTGATCCAGGTGATTACCAGCTCCAGGCCAACCTGGTAAAGCCGGTCTTCTTCAGTGGTACCAAAGTCTCCAGGCTTATCGAGGTTAGCCAGTTTATCCTCGGATTTGAGAATGGTGATGGCATTTTCAAGCAGTGATCCAGGGTTTCGGCGGCTGACTTCTTTCCGTCCGATCAGTTTTTTCCCGCCATCCTTGGTTTCTTCAAGGCCAATAATATGAAGCAACTCAGTGTAAAATCTCCGGTCTAAACTATTGCTGTCGTTGGTAAAGGATAATTTCAACAGATGCTCGGGAGAGAAAAACTTGAACAGCGGGATCAGTTTTTTGTCATCCGATGAGTCTGCGTTTCTAACTACTGTATCAAAATCCCGGATGTCGAACCAGGTATAAGCCAGTTTTTCTTCAATGGCAGCGATGGCAGGTCTTGCGACAGAATTAAAAAAGAAATCGGTTTTATTGCCACCCAGCCTGCCTTCTTCGAAATCAGTGAATAGTTGGATTAGTTTTTTGTCGGAACCGAAAAGTTTCTCAAAAAGGTGTGCATCAAAGACAAACCATTCGTGAATATTAGTGATTATCAGATGTTTGATTTCAAGGTTATTGCCTTTGATCCGTTCCCGGAGATAATAGAGAACCAATTCCTGGAAAGCCTTTGCATTCAGATTTTCCCGGGAAATCATCTCGGCTTTGTTGGTCGGTTTTTTGACCTCGAGGATTACGCCGACTGGTGTTGCGGCTTCTTTTCCCGTGTGGATCACCAGATCGGTTCGTCCTTTGGTGTTAATAAATTGAGTTCCTGAGAAATGAGTCTCTTTTAAAAAGCTGATCACCAGGTTCTTGTGAAACTCTTCGGATTCCTGGGGATTGATCCGGTCGAGAAGGATTATCAGGTTCTTTTTGAATCCCTCAATTGCTGGCCTGGCCGGTTTAAGGCGCAAGTAGGCTTTATTGATGGAATCTCTTAAAGTGATTAAGGTTGGCGGCATGTTTGAATAAACTATCCAATAAAATTAGGATTTTTCAGGGCTTCGGCAATGCCTCCACCAATCGATCAACCTCTTCGGCTGATTTCAGCTAAAGCATTGTGCTTGATTACTTCTATATCTTTTTCGTGTAACGAGATCAATCCCTCCTTTTCAAAGGTCTTAAGTAGTTTTACTCCGCTCTCCATCGATATCCCTGCAAAATCGGCCAGGTCCTTGCGCGAAAGGAGCTGGAAGATGTCCGGAGCTTCTGATTTCAGGCTATCAATATATAGTAAGGTATCGGCCATGCGTCCATTCATTTGCTTATACATGATGGTTCT
>JAPLDV010000388.1 GCA_026391235.1 Bacteroidia bacterium
GAAATCCTGGTACCAAATGGTTTATTCGTTCGGGCTGGGCCAGGTTCTGCCTGTGGATTTGCCCGGTATTAAACCGGGCCTGGTCCCTGATGTGGCTTTTTATGATAAGAAATATGGTGCTAACAGGTGGGCATTCAGTACTATTCGCTCCAATTCTATCGGCCAGGGCGAGGTGGAAACGGTGCCGATTCAAATCGCAAACATTGCTGCCATTATTGCTAACCGGGGATTATATTATGTTCCCCACCTGGTTAAGGCTATCGAAGGAATCGATACCATTCTGCAGAAATTCAGGGAACCGGTGCATACCGCTATTGATCCCAAGTATTTTGATATCGTCTCGGAAGGAATGCAGGGTGTGGTTTATGAGCCTGGTGGAACCGGGTCGCGGGCTCAGGTGCCAGGTGTAACGGTGTGCGGGAAAACCGGCACGGTGCAGAATTCAGGCGGAAAAGAGGACCATTCGGGTTTCTTTGCCTTTGCCCCCCGGGAAAGACCCCGCATTGCTATTGTTGCCTATGTGGAAAACTCCGGTGCCGGAGGTGTGTGGGCGGCAACCATAACCAGCCTTATGATCGAAAAGTATCTGAATGGAACGATCACTCAAACTGAGAAAGAACGTGTAATTTTAGAATACCAGCAATTCTGATGGCAAACCCAAGAACAAATTTTATCGCCCGATTGGATTGGCTCACGATCATCCTCTTCCTGGCAATGATCGGCTTTGGCTGGATGAATATATTCGCGGCAACACAGAATGAGGGTACCACAGGCTCGATATTTGATTTTACCCATCGGTACAGCAAGCAATTTTATTACATCCTTACCGCCTTGGCGATTGCCGTTCTGACCCTGGCAATTGACGGAAAGGTCTGGAGCTTTTTCTCCTTTCCGATTTTCGGCCTTATGCTGCTGATTCTGCCAATTACCATATTAATCGGCAAGGAAGTGAACGGTGCCAGAGCTTGGATCTTTATCGGTTCGTTCAGTCTGCAACCTGCAGAATTCGTGAAGTTTGCTACAGCGCTGGCCTTAGCCAAAGTATTGTCGCGATATAATTTCCAGATCTCTAAACTGAAGAATATTATTACTGTCGGGGCCATTCTGGGAATTCCAATTATTTTGATCCTCCTTCAAAAGGATACAGGAACTGCAATGGTTTTTCTGGTGTTTGTTCTGGTTCTATACCGGGAAGGACTCTCAGGAGTAGTGCTTGTTGTAGCGGGACTGGCCATTCTATTGTTTGTTCTTACCATGCTGGTTCCATTGCCGGTTCTCCTGCCGGTACTCAGCGTGATCGCGCTGATGGTTACATGGCTTTATCAGAGGAACCTGAAGTTCTTTTATGCAGGAACCCTAATACTCGGCGCCTTGTTCGGACTGGTTTTACTGGCTTCACGGTACCTTGGACAGGATTGGTCGGTGGCCCGCCTGTTCTTTATCGCATCGGTCATTGCTTTCATGATCTGGCTGACGATCATTCTCCGTAAAAAGCATAACCCATTGCTGCTGATCTTGTTTACCTGGATGGGGGCAATGTTTTTTATCTTCTCTGTCGACTTTGTATTTCATGAAATCCTCCAGGAGCACATGCAGTCACGTATCAATACAATCCTTGGTCTCGAAAGTGATCCCCTTGGACGAGGATACAACCTGGCTCAGTCGAAGATTGCCATCGGTTCAGGTGGTTTTTTTGGAAAAGGTTTCCTTCAGGGAACACAAACCCGCCTAAACTTTGTGCCGGAACAAAGCACCGATTTTATCTTTTGTACGATTGGTGAAGAGTGGGGATTTATTGGCAGCCTGATCATATTGAGTCTGTTTTCGGGATTGATCATACGGTTGATCGTATTGGCAGAGAGGCAAAGATCAATCTTTTCAAGGGTTTACG
>JAPLDV010000063.1 GCA_026391235.1 Bacteroidia bacterium
TCCAGGCCGCAGACTGTCTTCATAATAAGGTTGTTAATTACACATATTGAGCTACGAGCTCGTTTACTTACTCGAAGGTACGTCTGCGGCCCTGGATTTTTATGAAGTGTGTGTAAGAAGGCACTTATTATGTAAGTTTAACAGCACTTAAAACAATTCAATGATCCCTTCAAGGATAATCCCATTTTGGCGATACCTGGAAAAACCGTTGCCTGTTCTGATATTCCTGGCCATTTTGCCTGCCGGAATTTTTGCCCAGCAACCCCTCTTATTAACCGGCAAAGTGATCGGTAAAGAGACCGGTGAACCATTGTCTTTTGCTGGTGTGGCATTGAGCAATCAGCACATTGCCGCCATAACAGATAGCAGCGGACACTTCAGACTGACCATTAATAATCCGTTGCCGGGTGATACGATTCTGTTCTCATTTATTGGATATGAAAAATACGGATGCGGGGTTTCCACTATCCAGAAGAAGGAAAATATTCTGATAAAACTGGCTTCAAAATCTTACGCCTTGAACGAAGTGGTAATATCCGGAGAAAAGCCGGATCTGGTGAAGATCATGAAGAAAACGGTTGCTGCCGGATTACCAGGTGAATAAAGATATTATCAAGCCGCAGGACGTTGATATGATGATGGCACAGGCCCCCAAAATCGTTAGTAAACTCAAGAGATTCTTTTAATAAATTTCGGTCTTAACGGGAGGACCCATGGGTCCTCCCCTACGGATGCACATTGAATTTTGTAGGGGCGGACCCGCGGGTCCGCCCGGGGAATTGCCAAAAATTATCAACAATATTTTAAAAAATCCGCAAAAATCCGCGTTTCCCAAGGGATCCGCGTCATCCGCGTGCCATTGCTATTTTAATTACCACAGCCTCCTTCTGAGCCAACTCCGCCCGCATCACCTGCGGAATTGTCACCACAAGCCCTTCCTTAGTCATCTTGCCTTTCAATCTCTTTTGATCCGACAACAGGACAACCGACAACTTGCCTTTCAGACTGGTTTTGATGGTGAGCGTTTCCGGTAAAGCAGTTTCATTTTTATCTGGCATATAGATTGCGTAAATGGTATCCGGTCCCTTGGCGGTATAGGCAATCTTACCAACCTGGAAAGGTTCAACCGGCACGGTTCCGTAGATAGCCTCCCCGTTGGCAGTCAGCCATTTACCCATTCCCTCCAGCCGGTCATAAACAGCAGGTTCATATTCCCCGGTGCCTTTTGGACCGACACCCAATAAAAGGTTACCGCCCTTGGCCACGATCTTCACCAGCAACTGGACGAGTTCCTTAACTGGTTTATACTGATCGCCCGGCACCCATCCCCAGGCACCTCCCATCGTAATGCAGCTTTCCCAGGGAACTGTTGAAGCCCTGTCCATCGTTTTCTGCTCCGGGGTCAGGTAATTCTCATACTCTCCCTGAACCCAGCGGTCGACCACCAGCATTCCCGGATTGGCCTTCCGGGCTTTTTCGGCGATCAGTTTCATGTTAATATCCATATCAAACGGGTACTTGCAGAACTCCGCCACCTTTTTAGTGATGGCGGATTTGGGCATCACCCAGCAGCCGTCGAGCCAGAGGATATCTACTTTCCCGTATTCCGTAGTGATCTCATTGATCTGATTCTGGGTGTACTCCACAAATTTCTTCCAACGGTCGGGATGTTTGGTGATGTCATAGGTCGGGTTCCGGTCCTTCGGCGGATAATAGGGCCACCAGAAATAGGGGGTTGTCCAGTCGGGCTTCGAGAAATAGGCACCCACCGACATTCCCTCGTTCCGGCAAGCCTGCATGATTTCCTTGTAAACGTTCGCTTTCGGATTCACTGAAAATGGGGTTCCCTTGTCGGTCACCTTGAAATCCGTGTACCTGGTATCGTAAAGACAAAAGCCATCATGATGTTTAGTGCTGTAAATCATATACTTTGCCCCGGATCCTTTAAAGGCTTTTGCCCATTTCTGCGGATTGAACTGTACCGGATTGAATTTCGACTTGTTGTTCCGGTAATCGGTCGCATATTTGTAATAATCATCGTATCCGGGACGGCCGACCCAGTCCTCCGGGCACAGTCCCCACGACTCGATGACCCCGTCCACGGAATACAATCCCATGTGGATCAGAAGTCCGAACTTGTATCCCTGCCAGGTTTTCAGGTTTTCCAGGACTTTTGGATCTTTCGGCCACACGTAGGTATCCTCGTCTGTTTGGGCCTTTGCGGTTTGAATCATCATTCCTCCGATGAGGGCGGAGAATAGGATAAAGGATTTGGTGAAGTGGTTCATGATTAGGTAATTTATTGTTACGAAAATAGCACTTTTTGTTGTCAGTGTCGGTTGTTGGTTATCGGTTATCGGTTAGTAGCCCCGTCACACCCGCACTCACACCCACACCCATACCCACCTCTGGAATTATCGGTTTGTAGGGGCGACCCTTGCGGTCGCCCGTTATATTTGTGGGTATCACGCGGGTTATCTGAAATATTCGCAAGATATGGTAAAGGTGACCAACCAGACAACACAGTAAGGTCAATGTGTACCATATACAATCCATGGGTGACCGCAAGGGTCGCCCCTACAGAAAACGTCCCGTCTTAAAATTGGGTGTATGCGTAATTGGAGAAAAAATGCCAACTTTATAGAGTTGCAAACTTATCCGCCATGAAACCAAACATCCTGATTCTAATTTCCTTCCTCTCCTGCTGCCTCTTCACCAGCCAGGCCCAAAACACCTCCACCTTCGACTATTTCATCAACAACTGGAACGTGGCCGGATTAAAGGATTACCCCCGCGGGGCCCGCATCAGCCCTGAGAACACGATCCTGCTCGATGAATCAGCCGGAGCCGTTGAGATCCGGTTCGGCGAGAACCTAAACCTGCTCTCCCGGAAACAGGGAAAACTGGCATACGACGGATGGATGCCTATTATCCTGGTAAACGCCGATGAAAGCGGCATCCGCTATGAGTTTACCATCTGGGCCACCCCGATGCCTGATGTCAGGGATTGGCAAAAGGCATTCGACTGGCCAACTGAGGGAGAGAACTTTACCGTCTGGATCCGGTACAAAGTGATCAATACTTCAGCCATTCAGGCGAAGGCAAAGCTGTATATCAGGATAAACCCGAAGGGATCTGCCGGCATCCATTTTGTTGATATGTTGCTGAAGCCGGGTGAATCCCTCGAACAGGCTGCCCGGTATCCTTTTTATCCCGTGAAGGATCAATCACCGCTACTTGGGGCTGATTATAGAGTCTGGTTACAGCGTACCATCGACTATTGGAACGGAATGAAAAAGGCCATCGCTTCCATCGAGGTTCCTGAGAAAAAGGTCACCGACGCGCTCAAGGCCGCACATGTCTGCCAGATGATTGCCAACGATCTGGGCGAAGTACGCGGCGGAGAAGGATTTTACGATGAGTTCTATATCCGCGACGGGGCCTATCAGGTGATGGAACTCGAAGAAGCCGGAATGTGGGATGCCGCCAGAAAATCAATCGAACTTTATCTTCCACGCCAGCGGGAGGATGGCCGCTTCGAATCGCAGGCCGGTCAGTTCGATGCCAACGGTCAGGCCTTGTGGGTATTGTGGCAGTACTATAAAATGTCGGCCGACAAGGCTTTCCTCGAACGCGTTTATCCGGCCATGCGCAAGGCGGTCGACTGGACCATTAAAACTCTGAAGGAAACGCAGAACGATCCTGAATTTCCAGGACTCCTGCCCAGGGCCCTGGCCGACGGGGAATATCTTTGGGAAGGTCAGAATCATATCGTCGGATATGATTTCTGGAACCTCCGCGGGCTGCTGGTCACAGCCGATGCCGCAAAGCTGCTGGGCAAATCCGATGAAGCAGCGGATCTGTTAAAACAGGCTGATCATTACCGCAATGCCATCGACAATGCGATGAAAAAGAACGGCCTGGGCCATTTTCCGCCGAGCTGGGAACTCGTCGGCACCCACTGGGGCAATACCGAAACACTCTGGCCCATACCCATTTTCCCCAAAACCGATCCGAGGGTATCCGGACTGATTGATTTTCTGCGGAAGGATTTCGCGGGCGGGTACGTGGAAGGAACGATCCGCTGGATGGGCTTGCCGGATGTGATCCATCCGTATATGGGAGCCTATACCACGATGGCCGACCTGAGTTTGGGCAACGATGAGCGTGTTGTTCAGGATTTTTACTGGTATCTCCTCCACTCCACCGCAGCCCACGCCTTCCCTGAAGGAATCTTTTATAAAAGCCGGACGGCCTGGGGCAACACCATACCGCATGTCACCGGCGCCTGCAATTATGCCATCATGCTGAGGCACATGTTAGTACATGAAGAAGGAAACCAATTGCATCTGCTGAAGGCGGTCCCCGACTGGTGGCTGGCCGATGGACAGCAGATCCGTATCGAACGGCTGCCCACCTGGTTCGGCAATGTGTCGCTCATCGTCACCGGCACCGCCAAAGGGGTTGAAATCAAGTTTGACGGGCCGGTTCGCGAGAAGCCGGCGAGGATCGTACTTCACCTGCCCGATAACCGCCCGCTGATCAGTGACATTCCTGGTGTTGCCGTTGAAACCCGCAAACCCCAACAGGTCAGGTGGGACTGTGAAAAGGTGGTGGACCTTTACAGAGCCTCTGCGGAAAAACCTGTGACTACCCTCCGGTTCGGTATCATGACCGATGTGCACAAGGATATCATGTTCGATGCGGATCAGCGGACACAGGCCTTTGTTAATGCCATGACCGCCCTGAACCCCGATTTTATCATAGAGCTGGGCGATTTTTGCCAACCGGTCGCCAAAAACAGAGGATTTTTGGATATCTGGAACTCTTTTAGAGGAAGCAGGTATCACGTGTTAGGCAACCATGATATGGATGGAGGCTTCAGCCGCGATTCCACGGTGGCTTTCCTCCATTCTTCCGGGCGATATTTTTCGTTTGATAAAGAGGGCTTTCACTTCGTGATTCTCGATTGCAATGAGGCGAATCCTGCACCCGATCATCAGGCCGGATATGCCCATTTTATCGGAACAGATCAGCAGGAGTGGCTCCGGAAGGATCTTGGCCTCTCGAAATTTCCCTCGGTACTATTTTCCCATCAACCCTTGAACAGCGGGATTGACAATTTCAAAGAAATCCTCCAAATCCTTGGTGAATCGGGTAAAACAAACCCGGCAGGAAGGGTAATCGCCTGTTTCAATGGTCACGATCATGCCGACCAGGTTAAGCAGGTCAATGGGATCTGGTTTATCCAGGTGAACTCCATGTCATACGACTGGCTCGGCGAGCAGTGGGCTCATCAAAGCTATCCGGATTCGATCCATGCCACATACCCGGCAATCAAATTCACCGCACCTTACAAGGATCCGTTATGGGCGCTGATCACTTTATCTTCCGATGGAAAGATCAGCATCAGGGGACAGAAAACGGTTTATGTGGGGCCTTCACCGGCAGAATTGAAGGTTCCGGGCAAGGGTGGCGGAGTGCCGTTCTCGACAATGATCAGGGATACTATTTTAAACTTCCGGTAGGACTGTCAGTCTTCTTGACAGTCTGCCAAAAATCAAACCATGACCCGCCGCGAACGTTTAATAAACACCATCAAGGGCCTCCCCGTCGACCGGACTGCCGTCTGCTTCTATGAGATCAACGGGTACGACGAGCATCCGGATGATCAGGATCCGTTCAATATCTTTTCGCATCCCTCCTGGCAGCCGCTCATCAATCTTGCCCGCGAAAAAACTGACCGGATCATCATGCGGGGTGTGGCTTTCAAGGAGATAGCCCCTGACCCCATCGGGCACATTGCCGCGGATCAGACCATCATTCGCAACGGAAGCCGGTTTATCAGGCGCACGGTAAGAGCCGGGAATAAAACCTTAGCCATGGAAACCCGGCAGGATCCGGATATTAACACCATCTGGACCACTGAACCTTTGCTGAAGGATGTTCATGATCTCAATACTTTTCTCGGCCTGCCAGTATTCGGGGCGGGCGAAAACGTTAATACTTCCGCTTTCCTGAAGGCTGAATCGGATATAGGCGATACCGGCCTGGTGATGATCGATACACCCGATCCGCTCTGTCTTGCAGCACTGCTTTTCGATATGAGCAATTATACCATGATCGCACTCACGGAGCAGGAAAAGTTCAATAAGCTTCTCGAACGATTTTCGCAGGTAATATTATCAAAAACCGAAGCGGTGGCCAGCCTCCTGCCAGGCCGGCTCTGGCGTATTTATGGTCCTGAATTTGCCTCCCCGCCCTACCTTCCGCCATCGTTGTTCCGCGAATATGTTTGCCGCCATGTTAAACCGATGATCGATCTCATTCATCAATCCGGCGGTTATGCGCGGATTCATTGTCATGGTAATATCCGTGACATACTGGATGATATCGTTTCCATGGGTGCCGACGCCATCGACCCGATCGAACCACCGCCCCAGGGCGATGTTGAACTGAGATATGTCCGCGAAAAATATGGCGAACGGCTGGTCCTTTTTGGCAATATTGAATGTGCCGATATTGAAAATCTTCCGACTCCTGAATTTGAAAAAAAGATCAGGCGTGCCCTTGATGAAGGCACCAAAGGTTCCGGCCGGGGCTTTGTGCTGATGCCCTCTGCATCGCCGTACGGCCGGATGCTGGGCGATCTTGCACTGGAAAATTACCGGGCGATGGTTAGGCTGGCGGGTGACTCTGAGTAGCGTAAAAAGGTCCTTCTCTTATAACTTGTGCCTTGAGCCTTTATTTTACTTACTTTTACCCGGTTAACCTCCATTCCGATGAAACACTTCTCTAACCATATAATTGCTATATTCATTTCCCTGTTAAGCTCTTGTAACGGTAAAGATCTCTCGGTTACCCAGATCATCCAGAACGGAAATCCCCTGATGGTAATGAACCTCAAAAGCACGAGGGATTCTACTGTTATCAAACTGACAGACATTGCCACCGATCTAAGATTCATCCATCTGGAAACCATTCCTGAATGCCTGATTTCCCATGCAACATATTATATCACTGATAAGTACATTCTTGCCAAAACAAAAACAGGAATTTACCAATTCGATCATAAGGGCAAATTCATCCGGACCCTGGTAACGAAAGGAGAGGGCCCGAGAGAATTTGAAGCAGCCGAATGGGTAGTCGATGATAAGAACGAAACGATGATCCTGGCTGACGAGCAAAAATCCGGCTACTTCATGCATTTCGATCTGAAATCCGGTGATTATCTAGGCGATATACCCAAAGCCGTTCAGGGGGTTACCCGTAGATTTTCTTTAACCGATTACGGGTCCCTGGCTTGTGTCCCATTCATGCTCCCCGGCAATCATCCGGATCAATTTTATATGTATTGGCAGGATCTGAAGGGAAACTTAACCGATACTCTCAAAGGTCCCGCAAATCTGGCCATCATGCGAGATAATTACTTCGAACCGCTGCCGGACGGATACCGCTGTTTGCTGGCCTATACAAATAAGGATACCATTTACACGGTCCGGAATAAAACTCTGATTCCATTCCTGGCTTTCAATCATGGTGAAGATGTCCCGGAAAGCATGGAAACCTTCGGATACCGGACGATGAGGATCACGATTGAAACAGATCGATATTTATTCCTGAATAAACTTCAGATTACCAATGTTATGACATCTGGTAACCATTCAACAGTTACCTGGGATGCAAACGATTACCTTGTAGATAAAACCCAAAAAAAAGCTTTCCTGATTGCAGGCATCTATAATGATTTTATCGGTGCCCTGCAGCAAACCCAGACGTTCAATATTTTACCCAATAATCAGATCTATAATGCACTGCAAGCACTTGAACTCATAGGCATTGCCGAGCGCGCCATAGAAAATCCGAAATCTGACCAGAAATTAATCGGACGGATGACTAATCTCCTGGATCAGATTAGTCGCGACGACAACCCTGTGCTGCTAGTGGGGAGGGTAAGGGGGAGCTCGGAGTAGGGTCACGAGGTCCCCGCATTCGCGAGGATGAAAAGGGGGTTGGACAAATTTCAAAGCTAGAGATTCGAAGACCAGTTTTGAATTTTGAAATTACACCTTCTTCCTTCTCATAAACCACATATTATTGTTATACAACTAACATTCCCAGACAAAGCGGTCTATCGATATATGTTGTAATTTCGGCGCAAATACCTGAACAATGAAATTACCCAAATCAGTTAACAACCGGCTCTCGATGACTGGAGCAATAGTGGCTTTTATCAGCCTGATGTTCATCCTGTTCTTTTTTACCCATTAGCCTTTTCTACCAGCAAGGAAGTTCCTACCTGGGTTTGTTTATTTATATCATTCTTCCTGCTTTTCTGATAATCGGACTGGTCCTGATACCCATTGGCATGATCATAAAGATGAGGAGGATGAAACGCGGTATCGAACCTCTTCAGGGAAAACCCTGGATTATTGATTTCACCGACAGGCGCCACCGGAATGCCACCATTATTTTTGGAGCCGGAACCGTTGTTTTGGTATTTCTGACCGGTGTAGGAAGTTACGAAGCATTCAATTACAGCGAATCTGTCAAATTCTGTGGCACTACCTGTCATAAGGTGATGGAACCCGAGCATACCGCTTAC
>JAPLDV010000757.1 GCA_026391235.1 Bacteroidia bacterium
GATTTCATCAGGAAGCAGGGATTTCACGCAAATGATCATGGCTCATCCCAAGGTTGCGCTGATTCTCGCTACCGGAGGCACTGGTCTTGTAAAAGCCGCTTATAGTTCAGGTAACCCTGCCATTGGTGTCGGTCCGGGGAACGTGCCGGTATTCATCGATGAAAGCGCAGATATTCCCTTTGCCGTCGCCAGTATCATTGCTTCCAAAACATTTGACAACGGTACCATCTGCGCCAGTGAACAAGCAATTGTTGTCGTGAATTCGATTGAGCAGCAGGTAAAGACAGAGTTCGAGAAACAAAATTGCTATTTCCTCAACAGCGAGGAGATTAAAAAAGTTGAGAAGATCGCCATCGTCGCCGAAACCAGTAGCATGAGTCCGTTTGTTGTTGGCCAGCCGGTTTCGGTGATTGCTCAGAAAGCCGGGATCACCGTGCCCGAAGGAACACAAATTCTTATAGCTAAGCTGGATGGTATCGGGAAAGACCATCCTCTCTCGGTTGAAGTGCTGGCTCCAATTCTTGCCTTTTATAGTGCGAAAGATTACAATACCGCTATCAATTATTGCATCGACCTGAATTACCTTGGCGGAATCGGCCATACTGCCGGTATTTATGCCAACGATGAGAAACGCATCATGGATTATTCCGAATTGCTGAATGCCGGACGCATCCTGGTAAACACCCCTACCTCCCAGGGAGCAGTGGGATACTTCTTTAATCACCTTCCTGCATCTCTCACACTGGGTTGTGGCACCGGCGGGAAAAATATTACCACCGAAAATATCACGGCTAAAAATCTTATCAATATCCAACGGGTAAGCCGTCGAAAGCCCAGCGAATTATGGTTCAGCCATAATCAGGCGAATTACTTTGATGAATCACTCTCTGTCGATGAAATCATGAAAGATTATTATAAAAATCATTAATCGGAAACCCATGTTAGAATTCAATTATAATACCGAAGAAAAGGTTATCACCCTGGCTTTTACCGGACGAATGGACACTCTGGCCGTTGCTAAGCTGAGTGAAATGATCGGGGCCGAACCTCTAATGCAAAATTGGAAACCGGAAGAGAAAATGGTTTTCGACGTGAAGGAGGTGGATTATATCGCTTCGTCGTTCATCAGGATTTGTGTTAGTTATGCAAAGCAAGCTGGCCTTGGACGGTTTTCAATGGTTAATTGCCAACCGTTTGTCAAGAAAACATTCAAAATTTCAGGATTGGATGAGGTATTGAACATCACCTGAATATTCTTTACTTTCCCGGGAAATGATCTTCGATATACTTTAAGGCTTCGCTGATGTCCAGGGCATTGCTCGACGGCCCGACCCTTATGTACATCTCTTCGTCAAATCCGGGCTGGCGCAGGAATACCGGCCTGTTCGAAGGCAGGCAATCGACCACGCAAACAGTCTTTTCCTCCATTTTTTGGAGCCTTGTGCTTATATATGGACTGAAATCCCTTCCCAGACAGATCCGGATAAGGGTCCAGAGGTGAAGCAGAAACTTATCTTCATTGACAAACTTATCGGTCTCAATCCCTTCAATGGAGCCATCATCACAAACACCTATCAGCAGGCTGCCTCCTTTCGAATTCAGGAAGGCCGAAATGGTTTTCAGGCAGGCCCGCTCGATAGCCGGATTGGTTTTCCCCGCACGGATATCCCAGCGAAGAGTGGATTTAAATTCGATCGCCCCCCCTTCACCCTCCCTGATCAAGGCAGCTGTCGGGCGTTCCTGATGGGGCTTTTGCATTAATAAGCCAAGGTAGGCCTGCACTCGTGCCACCCCGGCAAGGTTTTCTGAAAATAGTTCTTTGGGCTGAATCTTAAGGGATATGAGCCCCTTTACATATTCAACGGGACCGATTTCACCCGATACGAGCAGAAGCGGCATTACGATGCCGGAATGATGAACACTGCTCAGTGCTTGAACCGCAACTTTCTCGTCTGCCGATAACCGGCCGTAGCTCAGCCATAAAAGCTCGGGAAACGGGTGCGCGTCACTCTCTTCCATAATGACCTCACTCATAACCTTTCCCGCAAAATCGTTGACAATCCCGATCAACCCGGTAAGTGATATAAAGGCGAATGTAAAGAGCGGGTCATCGGGACTGAAGGGATGTATTGCAGACCTACCGCAGGTTTTGATCAGCACAAACGGATCACCGGCAAGCTGATTCTCCCATTGCTGAAGAAAAGGGTCTTTGCCCGCATCGAAGATATCCTTCCGGAAAGAATAGAGTACCGGCGATGAAAGCTCTTTCAGGGTTGAGCAATTAAATAGTTGCAGATCTGTAACTATCAGCCGGATCACATTTTCCGATTGATGTGAAAAACTATTCCCACCCGGGGTAATCAAAGGTTTGGAGCCTTCGAAGATGCAGTATTCCTGCTCTTTCATGCAGAAATCCACCAATTCGGGATCACAGGCAATGCCAAATGAATCAGAATAGTCCTCAAATGAGCTCATTATTAACCTTTTATCGCGGCTTCTCTATCCGGGAACACTGAAAAAATGGAAGAAAAGCCTGATATATCAAAAATTTCCTTGATCCCGGGTTGCAGGTTGCTTAGCCGGAACTGCCCTTTTATAGTCATCATTTTTTTCTGAACAACCAGAAAAACCCGTAACCCGGAGCTGCTGATATAATTCAGCCCGGAACAGTCAAGGATTATTTTCGCACACCCCCCATCGATAGCCTCCATCATTGGCTTTTCAAACTCGCTGGCATTGGTGGTGTCGATACGTCCTTCCACACTGACTATCGCGTAGTCTTCAGATGTTGCAACTTGAATATTCATTGCTCGATATTTTTTGAAGGATTAAATGATTCCTGGTTTGACTTTACTGATCCCACCAAACGCGATCAGTAGAAAGAATTCCGTTGGGCAGGTTTCTGCTATTAAATAACCGTTCATCGGTCGGATACAAATATCTGCGTGGCATTTCACTTACACCGCCAACTGGTCCGGATAATGATGGAAGTCCGGTCCTTCTCCAGTCAATCCAAGCTTCCGGGCTCATGAACAGGCTAATATATTTGCCTGTCATGATTTTCCCGAAGGTGATGCTGGTAGCAGTTTCGGCGGCATTCACAGCTTCCCAGGATTCATCACTCACCCCTAGTTTGCTAAGCGAAACCTTGACGCCTTCGTTAAAAGCATCAGCAGCTCTCGCTTTGTCGGTATCGAAGAAGGCTTCAGCCTCGATGAACTTTAATTCGAAGTAGTTGAGAAAATAAACAGGAGCCCTTTTATCTGCGTAGGCAGGGCCAATCCAGGCGGCGGCAAGCCTGGCTGCCCCAGGTTCTGAACCTGTATAATCTGAAGCTCCTTTCGGATTGAAGTAAACCGATCTCCTGGGATCTCCTGTAGCATTCATCAAATTAACAACTCTGGCTCCAACACGGATATCGCTACGCTGCAGATCAAACTGAAAACGAGGGTTGTTTTCATTTGCAGTTGTACCAAAATTTAATTGGAAGTCACCGGTATTACCAGCAATCAATCCGCCTGAATTAATGACATCACGTACAGCACCATATCCATTTTTCAATGATAAATGAAGTGCATATCTGACTTGAAGCGACTTTGCGACTGCTATCCACTTAGATGCATCTCCCCCAAAAATCAGATCGGATTTACCGGGAGCAGGAACACCGGACGGAGTGGTTTCACCTAAATGAACAATGGCTTCTGCCAGCAGTTTATCGATATTCTGATAGAGTTGTTCCTGGGAATCATATTTAGGTGTGAGGATTCCTTTTTCACCCTGCAAAGCCTCTGTGAAAGGAACATCGCCCCATACATCCGTAATCATTGCAAGAGTGTATGCAATCATTACCTTCGAAATTCCGAGGA
>JAPLDV010000646.1 GCA_026391235.1 Bacteroidia bacterium
CCGGAATTAAATTGGATTTTGGATGATATTAAAGCCCGGCAAAAAAAATAAAGTAAAAGGAGCAGATAAAATACGGGAAAGGGATATCTAATAATCAAGCTGATCTGTTAGTTGCAAAATGGCTCTCAGAATAATCTGGTCCCCGAACGCTCTCTCCGACAGAATCCAGATACTTGATTATTGGTTTCAGCGAATCGGAAATAAGACTTATAGCCGCCGGTTAGATATTGAACCAATGTCGTTTAGTTAAGGTTCTGATGGCGTAGAGCTGGGCCAAAAAAGTAGGAAATGCAATTTTGTGTTGCCCCCGAATTAATTCGGGGGTTAAGGAGATAAAATCTGTAAACCAGGACTTTAGCCCAAAACCTTAAAACCATACCCTTTCAGGAATTCCTGATTTTCGTGTACGGCATAACAGCGTTTTCAATGAAAAGATGTAGGAAATTGATTGAAATGGAAATTTCGAGGAAAATCTATTCTGGGCTAAAGCCCGGATTATTGATTGAACCCCCCTAATCCCCCGGATAAATCCGGGGGCAACTTAATATTGGCATTGTTCATCTGGTCCCCGGAATACCTTATATACTACGATTCCATTGCAATTAATATTGTAGCATTTTGGTCAAATCATCATACAGCTGGCATGGTGGAGATTTGGCGCGGATGCAAATATTCCTCCCTATTCCAGATGGTTCAACCTTAACTAAACAACATTGGATTTTGAACTAAAGGAAACAATTAAACATCTGTTGAGGTTCAGAATCCGCTGTATGATATCCACATTAGCACTAAGCTCTCATTACTCAACAAAGAACCCATGATATCTCCCCATCCAGTAGGGCAGCAAAAAGTAAGCACCATCATCTTCGCCGGAACCATTGGAACCGGAATCGTATCGATAGGTATTGCTGTTCCATTTTGAGATTCCCCGCTCGGGAGTAGGAACCGGACGTACGGATTGCGCATATCCAAACCGGTCAGTAAGCTGATCCTGAGGCAGATCCCAACGATGACTGTTCTCCATGGTCCAGGTGATCAAATCCATGGGTATGAGCTGAAGCTCTTCAAGTGCAATATGCAGATCGCAATCCATTTCGAGGGCAGCACTCGCGATTATGTTCCAGATCGGGATCCGGTCGGGCTGTTCAACGGTCCAGCTTCTCCGGATGCTTTTGGTATAAATTGGAAGCACCTCGGAATCATCAGCATACCGGAACAGGATGTAATAAGGCAGAAAGGCAAGTTCATCATCGGAATGATTAATATCGAACGGTCCGTACATTTTTTGCTGAACCGTGTTTTCCGCATAATGATGTTTTTGAATTAAATCCTGATAGGCCGTTTCGAATTTTATATCTCTGGTAATATGATAGGCAGCTTTCAAAAAAGAGAGTATCTGCAGAGAATTAATGCCCCGTTCATACCACCAATTGGTTGCCCCGTTCAATGAATCAGGAGTCCATACCCCCCACCGGGTAGGTTTGCCATCGAGGTCAATCAACAGGTAATTATTGTCAACAATATGATTCATAATTCGTTGCACAAGATTTTTTACCCTCTCTTTTATATCCCCTTCCGCAACCATGTCATAAAAAAGAGGATAGGCAAACATGTGGCCTACAATCTCATCGGAACTGGTATCGCCTTTCCATTTCCATTTACCGTCTGAGGAAAGGTGCCACTCTCCTCCATGACCGGTACTTTCAGCAGCGGCCACAAAGGAGCGGGCCGGGAAACCGGAAATTCCGGTGAGGGTTTCCAGTTTTTCCATGGCCTCAAAGGACTTTATGGCATTTATTTTTGCTTCCGGGTCTTTGGTGACCGCGTACCGGAAACATTCGGATGCCAGATAGATGGAAGTCCAGAGCCCGTCGTTGTCATCGGGGCCGGTTTGGCTCGTCGATAAATCGCCCGGCTTCAGTAAGCTTGAGCCGCTGACCAATCCATAGCGATCGTGCCTGCTTTTAATGCGTTCCTCAAACAGGACCGCTTTTTGCGCAAGCGTCATCTCAACCTGCTGAACCTGACTGATTCCTTCGGGAGTGGCTAACCAAACAGTGCGTTCATCCAGCGCAAGGATATCATTGACTTTATTGTTTGGCAGCCAGCGTTTTCCATTGTAGTAGTGCCAATCCTTGTCCTTTTTCATGGCACCCCGGTCGTTTCCTAACCACATGGATTCAACCGAAGTACGTATGGTCGTTACCGGTCCATACGGCAACCCGTCGGCACCTCTCAAAATCCAGTGATTTCCATCTTCTGCAATACATCCGACTGAGAATTGCCCGCCAAACAGAACTTCAGCCTTGTTATATCCATTTTCCAGGGCATAATACGACCGCTTCAAGCCAAACGCCATCAGATTATCATCCAGATTAATCCATTTCCCGTCCATTCTGCGCAATAATCCGTCGTTTGTCGCAATCCAAAGGTCGCCTTTTGCATCCTTGATGATTGAATTTACCTTTTTCCCCTTTGTAAATGGAACCTGTTTCCAAACACCGTCAAAAGACAAAAGTCCTGAAGTAGTTCCAACGAGCAATGTTTTTTCTTTTTCCCATACAAGACATGTAATCGTGTCATTCAGATTATAATCAGGCAATTCCGCTTTCTTTCCACCCCCTTCTTTTTGGATGGCTCGTACCGAAGCCAGCCAGACTACACCTTGTAAATCTACTGCAGCGGTGCCCCAACCGGAGCAGAAAGTTTCGCCGGTCCATTTTCCATTTCGAAATTTAAATACTCCGTTTGAAGTAACGGCGATCAAACTGTTTGGGGTTCTGAAAAGCTTCACCACATCGGATCCGGCTTCCGTTGGTAATGGTATATCGGTTTTAATATCCTGATAATAAGGGGTGCAGCTTATGGGCGAAACCACTTGCCCCAAAGAAGTGTATAATCCTGATACACTGAATATTATAAAAATAATCAATGTTGCTTTTAATTGCTTCATGTCATGGTCTTTCTATATATTTTTTGAAATTATTCGAAAAATTATTTTACAACCAACCGTCGCCAACCGTAAAGTGTGTGAGTGAGTGTGGGTGTGGGCAGGCCTTTTTAAGTATTGATTAGTTGAACCTCCCTGAAATCTGATCACACATATCCATGAAATCCTGAACCTTACTATCAGGAGTCCCGGATTCAATATCCGCAGCGACAATATCACAGGGGCCATAGTTGGCGGCTATTCGTTCAAGATCCCCACGGATTTCGCTGTTCGTTTTATTGGCAATATCCATGGGGGTATACATGATAGCACGCCGGGTGTCAGGGAAAAGCAATCGTGCTTTTTTCAGATCGGAATCCATGCCCATATCAAGGTAGGCGACTCCCGGTATTTTTGCATAATGATCAAGATAGGGATTGGCATTCCAGGCGCAATTGTGAATCCCGATCACATCAAACGAATCAGCGATTTTTCGATCGAAAGGCCACAGGAACTCTTCATACAATTGGGGATCTACCATATTTACCAGGCAGTTGCTGACCGTGAAAAACGATAACGAATCGCCATATCGGTTTTGCTTTTGCTGCAACCTTTTTGCGGCTTCAATCATCGTTGTGCAAACGCAACTGAGCAGATGCTTTGTTCTTTCGGGTGCCAGATACATATCCATA
>JAPLDV010000869.1 GCA_026391235.1 Bacteroidia bacterium
CATTAGGCAAAAAGAAAGTTCAATATATATTTAATTTACAACAAGCTAACCCGAAACCCGAAACCCGAAACCATGGACCCACTCCCAAACCTGCTGATCGTCGATGACAATGAGGATAATCTGTTCCTCCTCGAAGCTGCCGTCAGGAATATCAAGGTCAACCTGATAATGGCCCTTTCCGGGGCCGAGTCCCTCGAAAAAGCCAGGGGAATAGAACTTGCGTTGGCTATCATCGATGTCCGGATGCCTGTCATGAGCGGATATGATTTGGCCACCAGGCTGAATGATGAGAGATCAGCCGACAAGGTGCCGGTCATCTTTTTAACCGCCGGCCACCTCGACGATATGGAAATAATCAAAGGATACAGTTCGGGAGCAGTCGATTATATTTTTAAACCTCTCGGAAATTTTATCCTGGTAAGTAAAATCGAAGTTTTCATCGACCTTTTCAAACAAAAACAGAAAATCACCAGGGACGCAGGTTTGCTTAGAGAATCAGCAGAGAAACTCTACGAGGTTAATGCTGCATTGAAATCCAGCGAAGAAAAATACCGCAGTTACATTGATCGCGCACCGGACGGGGTTTTTGTAGCTGATGAAACGGGAAAGTACATCGAGGTTAATGAAGCGGCCTGCAGAATTACGGGTTATTCAAGGGAGGAACTTCTGTCAATGTCGATACGGGATCTGCTGCCGGATGAGGCTATCAATGAAGGCATTGAACAGTTCAGAAGCCTGATGAAAACGGGCAGGTCAGGATACGACCTGCTATTCAGACACAAGAACGGTTCATACCGGTGGTGGACCCTGGAAGCAGTCAGAATTTCAGACAAGCGCTTACTTGGATTTGCAAAGGACATCACCCTGAGGAAAGAAATGGAAGGAAATTTACTGAATCAGCAGCATGATCTTGAACTGCAAAACCAGGAACTTACCCGGGCAAAGGAACAGGCCGGCATCGCATCTGCCGAATTGCTCCGCGTCAATAGGTTATTGGACTCCATGGTTGAGAATATTCCAAACATGATATTTCTCAAAGATGCAGATACGTTACGCTATGTGCTGTTTAACCGTGCAGGCGAGGATCTTCTGGGACTCTCCAGAGAAGAATTGCTGGGCAGGAACGATTATGATTTCTTTACCAGTGAACATGCAGGCAACTACATCAAAAAGGACCGTGAGGTATTGGCCGGCAGGAAAATGGTGGATATCGCAGAAGAACCTGTGCAGACAAAGCATCTTGGGATGCGATTTGTACATACCAAGAAAGTTCCGATCCTTAATGATCAGGGAGAACCGGAATATCTGATGGGTATTTCCGAGGACATCACCGCCCGCAAATATGCTGAGGAAGAATTGAAAATTTCGCTGGGACAGCTTCATGACCTGACTAAATATATCGAGAAAGTCAGGGAGAATGAAAGGATGGCTATTTCGCGCGATTTACATGATGACCTGGGCCAGGCACTGACTGCCGTTAAGATTGATCTCGGAATGATCAGGCAGCACGTTTCTGATTCAGAACCTCTTTCAAGGATTGCCAAGGTTTCGGACCTGGTTGGCGATACGATAAAAACCGTTCAGCGGATAACCTCGGAGTTGAGGCCTCAGATAATTGATGATCTGGGTCTTGAGGCTGCAATGGAATGGTACACCGGTGAATTTGCCGAAAGAACCAACATTGAAGTAGCGCTCGATTTGGAATCCGGTCTGAACCTTTCTTCCGATGTTTCGCTGATCATTTTCAGGATATTGCAGGAATCCCTTACCAATATCGCAAGGCACTCCGGGGCCGGCCGGGTTGAAATCGGGCTGGGCCTGACCAGAGAGCGGATTTTTCTCAGGATTTCCGATAATGGCAGAGGAATAACCGAAAGAGAAATAAGGTCGAATAAATCATTTGGTATCATGAGCATGAAGGAGAGAGCTGCATCGCTGGGGGGCACTTTCGATATCAGTCGGGCGGCAGGCGGAGGAACTGAGATAATATTTATGTTGCCTTTAAATCAGCAGGGAACCGATGAAAATTCTGATATGTGATGATCATAAGATCGTCCGCGACGGTCTCAGGCAAATACTCGGAAATCTTTCGGGAGTGTCGGTGATTGAGGAAGCCGGTAACGGCAATGAAGCCATTAACCTGTTAAAAAGAAGCAATTTCGATATCATTCTCCTGGATATCTCCCTGCCCGACAGGAGCGGGCTTGAGGTGCTCCGGTCAGTCAAAGAAAAATGGCCGGCAACCAATGTGCTGATGTTAAGCATGCACCCGCAGGAGCAGTATGCCATTCGGGCACTCAAACTCGGAGCGTCGGGATACCTTACAAAAGATACGGCTTCCGAAGAGCTCCTGGAGGCAGTCAAACGGATATCTGCCGGTGGGAAATACATATCCCGTGCACTTGCCGAGCATCTTGCCATTCATCTTGATCAGAATGCAGGCCGGCAGAAGCATGAAATTCTCTCCGGCCGTGAATTCGATATCATGATCAGGCTGGCCAATGGCAGATCATTGCAGGAGATCGGGAATGAGCTTTACATTTCAGATAAAACCGTCAGCACTTACCGGAGCCGCATCATGGAGAAGATGGAGCTCTCAAAGAATACCGAGCTCACAAGGTACTGCATTGAGAATAAGCTGATTTAGGTTTCGTCCCTTCCCCGGAGCGTTGTCATCCCGGCGAAGGCCGGGATCTTCCCGCATACCACGGTATGATGCACGAGCCTTTATACGACTCAGTGCAGCGTCAGGGTGTCCCGGCATGCGCCGGGATGACAACGCTCCGGGGAAAATCTAAGTACGACTGCCTACTGCCTACTGCCTACTGCCTACTTTCTACAACCTGTAAGGTTTCCCCTACACAACATTCCTGATTTTCCTTACATACCGGCATGGAAATTCCTACGTCTCACTTTGGACGAGGGTGGTACTTTCATCAGGTTAATTAAGACAACTGACATGAAAGTAATTTTAGCAGATGATTCGGCACTGATCCTCGAGAGGTTGCAGGAGATGGTGAGCAGATACCAGCAGGTGGAGATAGTGGGGTCGCTGAAAAACGGAACCGATGCCCTTGCCGCATTGAGGAACCTGAAGCCCGACCTGGCAATAGTCGATATCAGGATGCCCGGTCTCACCGGGCTGGAAGTTTTGGCTGAAATCCGGAAAGTGGATAAGGTGCTGAAGTTCATTATCCTGACTTTTTACTCATCCGAATATTTACGGCAGAAGGCTTTTCAGTCGGGTGCCGATTATTTCTTTTCCAAGGTGGATGATTTCGATAAGGTAACGGAGGTTGTTGAGGAAATGATACTCAGGGAGGAACATGAGATGAAAATCAAGATGCCGGATGCATGACAGATGGCTCAACATAACACAATGATACAATCAGATATTATTAACAGAAACAATAAAATGAAACCGAAAGACACAGAAAACATCAGAAACAAAACCAAAAAATCAGGGAACCTGCATGATGACCCGGTTTGTTGATCATTATCAGATAATGGCAAACAAAAAAATAATGTGCAAAAAAACAAATTAAAACAAAAATTCAATTTTCAATTTTTTCAATTAAATGTAAATTAATTTATGAAAACACTAATTAAACTTTTCTTGGCTGTCATCATGATGGCCGGTCTGGCGACCAATACGATGGCGCAGGTGACGTTGACAGGTAATACGGCCGGTGCTGAATTGGTTGTGGCACTGACAATTACGAACACTACTCCGCTTAATTTTGGGGTAATTGCTATTCCGGCTACGGCAGGCGCAGTAACTTTGAGCACTGCGGGTTTGCGCACGCCTTCAGGAACTGGGGTGAGTATCGTAGCCTCAGGTACCCTAAAGACTGTGGCAAAGTTTGATCTCACCGGAACCGCTGCTGATACCTATTCGTTCACATTGCCTTCTTCAATAACAGTTGCAACAGCTGGAGGTGGAGCTAACAAGGAAATGACCATTGACAACTTTGTCGTAAAAGTTGATGGCGCTAGTGAGGTAGTTTATGGTTCAATCGGAACATGCACACTTACATCTGGCGCATCAACTGTTTTGGTAGGTGGCAAGCTGAATATCAATGCGGCACAGACATTGGGAGTTTACGCAGGAACCTATACCGTGATTGTAGATTACCTATAATCTTAGACTTGATTGATTTGAGAAGGGGAAGGCCTGGTTTACAAGCCTTTCCCCTTCCCAGAATCAAATCGAATTACTGCTCAAAATTTGGCAAATAATTTACACAAGAAAAAGCCATGAGAAGATTCCTATTCTTTATGATTATTTCACTTGCTGGTATTAGTTCACAGATTTTGGCCCAGGGTAATCTGCTCGTTACTCCAAAGCGAGTAATATTTGAGGGAAACAAACAAAAAGCGGAGCTCAATTTAATGAATACCGGAACCGACACGGCAACCTATTCTCTTTCTTTTCGGAACTGTAATATGACTGAAAAAGGTAAGCTGGAACTGATTGAAAAACCAGATTCCTCCCAAATGTTTGCGGAACCTTATCTCCGTTTATTCCCCCGTAAGGTAACCCTGGCCCCGGGCGAAGGTCAGGTTGTTGCTCTGCAATGCAGGCGATTACCTGGAATGAAGGCAGGTGAATATCGTTCACACCTTTGGTTTAGGGATGAAAAGAATAATGAACCGCTGAGTAAAATGAAGCCGGTACTTGATTCGAATCAATTAAGCGTTTCAGTGGTAGCCATCTTTGGAATAACCATTCCGGTAATCATTCGTTCTGGTGAGGTGGAAGTGCATGCCAGCTTAAGCGACCTTAAATTGGAAACGATGCAGGATTCCATTCCGTACCTTAAAGTAACGATCAACAGAACAGGCAACATTTCCATTAATGGTAAAATTTCAGTCGAATATATTCCGGCTAAAGGCAAACCCTATGAGATTGGCTTTGCAAAGGGAATGGCGGTATACACAAATCTGGATCATCGTACAGTTGCCGTTAAACTAAATAAAACACCGGGCATGAATCTTAAAACCGGAAAGCTGAGGGTGCGCTATACAAGTCCGGAAGATTCGAAATTCATGATGTATGCCGAGGAAATGATGACCCTTAATTGACATGGCAGGTGAAAATCAAATTGAGATGACTGTAAATCAAATACCGAAATGTTTGAGGTTGTTGCTTGTTGCAACAATTATTTTCTTTTTCTATGCTAAGAGTTTCGCTCAACCCGGATTGCCGGCAAGATCAATTACCATAACGGCCACACAGGGAATTCATTTTGGTACATTCTGTCTGACAGGTAGTTCCGGTGGAACGGTAACAGTAGGATATGATGGAAGGAGAACCTCAACCGGTGACATTTCGCTTTTGTCGATTGCACCAATGGCAAAAGTCGCAATTTTTGAAATAAAACTTTGCCAGGGCCGTAACGTAAGTATAACCTTTAACGCTACTGCAACGCTTACTGGCAGCAACGGTGGTTCAATGACCCTTGATATTGGCCCGACCGAAAAGGGAGGTAACAATGCCAGCTTCCCCACAAACTATGATTGCAATTTTATTACACCATTGCGAATGGGTGGAACATTGCACATTCCCGGTACCGCTCTTCCGGGTTCATACTCGGGATATTTTGACATGACATTTAATCAGGAGTAGTTCATGAGAGAGCCTATTTACGCCGAATTCAATATTGGATCCTGTTTCCGGACGGTGCAAATCAGCTTTCC
>JAPLDV010000820.1 GCA_026391235.1 Bacteroidia bacterium
TTAAAATCGTAGAAATAGGCATAGACGCTTTTTCTAACAATGAAGAAGCTGAAAAATTTATAGTAAAAAAGAATTTAAATTTAGTTATTCACGGAACAGTTTATGATGGTAAATGTGACGATAAATATAGATATGATTTAAAAAACTTTTTTTTCACATATCTCGTGCCTAATATATCAAAAGAGAGTCCTTTTTTTAAAACGATTCAGTCAGACATAAATTTAATATGTTGGCACAGAGATTGGAATATTGAGGAAAGCAATGATATTATTGATATTGAAAGGGTTGCTAAGAATCTTTTTGAAATAGTATTATCAATAATCGCAATAGCGTTATGTAATAGTGCAAAATATGTTGAGTTATCAATAAAATTGATAGAAACATTACTGCCAATCTTAGAAAGTCAAATTAAGCCTGAAGAAAAAATAATCAACATTTCAAAAAAAGACTCAACGGCTAAAGTACCATTAAAAATATTAAGGTCAGGGAGACTAAGAGCTATATTGCACGATTGTTATTTTGGCATAACAGATCTATTTATTTTTGAAAGGAAATACGATGAAGCCATAGCCACCATCAATAAAGGCTTAGGTGCAGGCGCTGATAAATATAATTCTTATGCTTCATTAGCAGTTGCATCATATTACAAAGATGGTCTTGAAAAGGCTATAGAGTATACTGATAGAATGAATGCAGTACGGAAAAACACCATAACTGTAGATCTAAATAGAGCTTTCTTTTCAATAGCACGAAAGCAATATAATGAAGCTGAACAGTATTATGAAACAGCCAGGGGAAAATATAAGAAGGATGATCAGTTCATCATAGAAAGAGTAATTCATTTCTTAAATGAACGATTAGAAGAGAATAGAAATGAATTGGCATATGAATATGCAATTGGTGTGTTAACATTCAACTTTATTGATAAGGAAAATGGAAAAGATAAATTGTTAGTCTTTCTTGAAAGCGAAGATATGAGATAGAAGACTAGCTACATCACTCAATTTAATTCAGGAGGATGAATATGGCAACAACTTCCGTAACCGAAAAAGATAAAAAAATGGCCCAGCGTTGCGTCGAGTGTCCGGTATGCACGCATGCAAGAAAACAGCAGCGAGGGTTCGCTTATTGGTTTGTCAAGAATATTGAAAACGGCATATGCCCATACTGCACGGCATATGAGAGGGTTTACGGTAAAAAAGCCCATGAGGCTTGATAGAAGAACTGCTTATGGTTAAGATTCCCGAAAAAATAATTGATTTCCATGTGCATCTTTTTCCGGATAAGCTTTTTAACGCCATCTGGGATTCCTTTAATAAAATTTACAACTGGAACATAATTCATCGATATTATTATAAGGAGTGCATCGCGCGCCTGAGACAATCAGGCGTCGGTACCATCATGTATTCCAACTATGCTCACCGTGCCGGTATCGCGGAAGGACTGAACCGGTGGAACATAAAAATCCTGGAGGAATATGAAGATCTCTATTGTTTCGCTGCGTATCACCCGGACGATGATAATGCGCTTGAAATGGCCGAACGGCTTCTCGAAAATCCGAAGATACTCGGGTTCAAGCTCCAGCTCCTTGTCCAGAATTTTTATCCTTGCGACCCGCGTCTATTCCCCCTGTACGAGATGGTAATCAGAAAAAATAAACACATATTGTTTCACACGGGAACGGGACCAGTGGGGAATCAATATGTCGGTCTTGAACCTTTCATGAAGGTGGTAAAAAAATTCCCGGAACTTCCCGCCACTGTTGCCCATCTGGGAGCGTATGAATACGCCGGTTTCTTTGGACTTCTGGACTGGTGTCCGCGATTGTATCTTGACACCGCCTGCTGTTTTATGTCGCCGCCATACGAGGGATATAATCTGGGCATTGATTATCTGGAGAAATATAAATCAAGAATTTTATACGGGTCAGATTATCCAATCCTGATAATGCCGAGGGAGGAAGAGATTGAGAATCTCCTAAAAATGGGATTCTCGCAGGAATATTACGATAAAATTTTTTATGATAACGGCACGGCCATTATCCGTTCTCTGACGGGGGAAAAAAATTAACTTATTCTGCCGTTGAATAATTTAGCAGCTGGTGACTGGCAGACTAACGCATTTATAAAAAAATTAATTAAGAGATAGGCGTTATAAAATTAACCGAATGTCATTTTTTCCCATTAATA
>JAPLDV010000070.1 GCA_026391235.1 Bacteroidia bacterium
AGCATACCTGCATGATAAAACCACCATTCCGTGCTGTTACCAAATACATCTTTATAGATGACCGGGGCCGTTCTTTTTTCAGGATTATAATCCTGAAAATTACAATCCAGGAACAGGTAATTTGAGGATTCAAAAATTTTACTGATAAAAATATATATTTTTCGTTCCTTATTCATTTCAGCACCTGGAAGTTCTCTTACTTCCTTCGGTAGTTTATATTTCCCCAGATTCAAAAAATAGGAAGGTTCAAAAACGAATTGATCATTTACCCGAAACAAAGTATCATTTAAAATTTCCTTGAAGGAAGTTTTCCCGTCCAGCTTATAGATGGAAGCCATGCAATATTTCATTTTCATGATCAGGTTATACTCCCCCGGACCTTTGCCTTTTCGGCCGATGATGGCAAGCCTGTTTCCTTGATAATCATACAGAAGACAGTTTGTCCGGTCACTCACCAGTATTTTATCCCCGGAAAATTCGGACTCCGCTGCAACCTTCAGCAATATTGAATTATCCTTTAGTGAAACATATCTGAGTTCACCGTTGAAGTCGCAAATGTTCAACGGTTTAACATTCTTTACGTTTTGTTCGATGTTAATTTCGATGAGATCTGAATGAGATTCAGTATTCCGGCAGCCGATCAATACAATAATTAGAAAAAAACCAACAAGTATCTTAACGGTTTGCAAATTCAGGATTGTCTGGAGGTATCAGGGGTATGTTTATCCTCCGGTGAAGGGAAAAAGAAATCTTCCGTTCAAGTCATATACCAGATCGATTTTTAACAACCTTTACCGGTTTAGACATCGGGTTGCCGGCATGAAGTATGTAAATCCCCGGCGCTAAACCGCTTAACGGTATGGTATTTACCGTATTCATTTTCGCATCAATCATTTGCCGGTAAACCTCCCTTCCTGTGATATCGATTATCGATATATCGTACCGGCCGGGTTCAGGGAATGAAACATTAACAAAATCTGTAAACGGATTAGGATAGACACCGATAAGATCTGCCGGCTGCCGGTCAATCCCGATGCCCGAAGTTCCTGTTGCTGAAGTAATTTTCACATCATCAATAAACAATTTATTGCCATAACTTTTGGTTTTATCAGCATCTGGGAGGCTGGCAAACTCGATGCTTTCCGTGCAAATGATTCCTTCGGGTACCATCCATGATTCATTGATAAGTGATTGATTACCAACCTTCACATAATAATTATTGTTTCGGGCATGCGCCACTATCTCGTAATCTGTCCAATTCAGGTGATCAACCGTAAATGTGCAATAAATCTTGTCATTAATAATTAATTTCCCAGTATCCGATGCATCCCAAACCAGTCTGAAATACATTCCATTCAAATTTTGTACACGAAATTCCCCGCTCTGCCCCGAAGGTATCAATGCCGAAAACTCGATGCAGATATACGGAAGTTCAAGGTGGGAAGTTGGTAATATCGCAGTCTCACCCTCCTCCAATCCCAGGCTATTTAATCCTGTATTCGAATTGGATGAAACGATCCGGGCTGAACCATCTGACGCCTCTGTATCCTCCGTAATAAACCAGAAATCAGATTGCTGCGACAATGGTTCTCCTTCCAGGTAGGTTTCAAATCCATCAATGAACGGAACCGACCATTGAGCGGTCGCAGTCACATCATTAATTCCGCTATAATACACAGAATCAGCAGTTCTAGATGCAACAACCCAGGAAAAAGCAGGCGCGGGCCGATAATCCAATGCCACCATCGAGGTGTCGATTCCTTGCAAAAGGGGCACCATACTATCACCTTTTACAATATACAGATCATACACGCACTTTTGGGACGAGTCATCAGCAAACCACTGAAATTGCGCCTTAGAGCCAACCAATTGGCTTCCGCTGGCCGGTGACAGGTAGCATGGGCTTAATGGCTGATAATCCATTGGTTTGCTAACAGAATCAATGGCCTCAATCAGGATCGGAAGAGATTCCAGAAACGACTGTTTAGAAAGAGGATTCTTGTCTAATCCAAGAAAATTCAGCTGCCGGAACAGGTTATTTTTTTTTAAACCTGATAAATCACTGATCCGGTTATGTTCAAGATCAAGACTTTTCAACCGGGGTTGCATGGATATCCATTCCGTTGTTATCAACTGATTGTTTGAAACATCCAGAATCTCAAGATTTAAGCATCTTTGCTTTCCTATATCACGGAGACTGTTATCACTCAGGTCAAGTTTAGTTAAGGCCGGAGTATACAGAAAAAGTCTCCCGGGAGTAACAAGCTTATTACCTGAAAGATCGAGAAAATGCAGCAGTTTGAGGTCTGCAGTAATATTTATCACGGTAATGTCATTATCTGAAACATCCAACTCATGCAGGGATTGCAGCTGATCAGTCAACAACAATTTGGTAATGTGATTATCAGATAGATTTGCCCGTTCCAGACTCGATAAAGTGTATAAAAAGCCGGTTTCGGTGAGATTGTTTCCCGACAGATTCAGACGGATCAATTGAGGCATAAGCGAGATGAAACCCGCATTTGAAAGGTTGGTGCGGCTTAAGACCAATTCGTCGAGCAAAGGAAGTCCGGGAATGGCATCATGGTTGCCAACCGGAGCATCTGAATACTCAAATTTCATCAGGTTATTATAGCCTTTCAGGAAATCAAGCGATTCCAACGGAGTTTGCCGGATTCTTAGTTCCGACAATCGACTGAGCTTAAAGAGAACTTCCGGGTGAGTCATGGGTCTGTCGTACCATTCGAGGATCCGGAGATCCATGAGGTTTTCCAGGGGCCCGGCATCAAGCGCGAGCCCCGGAAAACCATGAATGATCAACCGCTTGAGGTGATTGCATAACCCAAGTCCTTCCATGTTTGTCACCGGTTGATCTATATCGAGAGAAGTAATGCGGCTAAGGTCGCCTTCATAAATCTGAAGTTCTTTGGTGTCGGATAGTACATGACCCAGAGCATTTTGGATTACCCGGTACAATCGCGGATCACTTATGGTCAGAGGAGCTCCCGGAATAAAAATCTCTTGCGGACCGATCCATCGGGATTCTCCATCCGGATAAACCGCTGAAACATAAACCACATGAGCTCCGGGGTTCATCTGACTGATATTCAACAGCGTATCAATTGTTTCCAAAAGCAGCTGATCATCCGCATAAACCCGGCTGCGTACAGGTTTCTGATCCGATTCATATCCCCAGCTAAGAAAACTTTGCCTGTTCAATGTTTTTAAACCAATATATTTTGGCGGCTTTGGCCAGGATATCGGCTCCAGTTCAGTAAAAGCCTCATTGACGGGTAAAGTCATAACACAATTCAAAGGATAATATCCATCCCCATAACCGTCCCAGCCCAGGTTAAAATGGAACAGGCCATCCGGGCTGTATCCATCGCAGATAAACGCATGTCCGCCTCCGGTAACCAAAATGGGTTTGTATTCGGATAAGTTCTGATAAAATATTTCAGACCATGATTCACTTGTGAATTTGGATTTTCGTAAAAGGATTCCGTTGAAGTATCCAAGTTCATGGAAAGCTTCCAGTGTACGATGGCTATTGGCTAAGGAGCCTGAAGCACTGTAATTCATGTGAAGTAAAACACCCAGGTCGTAAAGAAAGTCGCTTACTTCAAGGTTTACCGAAATCGGTGAATTTTCCATATCTGCCCAATCGTATGGACCAATCTGGGCCTTAAGAATGCCAAAACATAAACGCGACCGTTCGGCCCCCGGGAATCACGTGGACAATAATAATTAAAGAGTTGACCCTGACCCCATTGCGTCAATACCAGGGGGCCAACCGAACTGGTTAATGACCTGGTTCCCTTCAATTTACCCGGATCCATTGGTCCGGCTGCCTCCAGTGCATCCAATAATATCGGTTGATTAGCCAGCCCTGCGGTACTGCCGAAAAATTGATTTCTAAAAGAATAACCCACCAGCAGGTACCCTTCGGGAGCATTCTTAAGGATAATGAACGAAGCCGGACTAAATCTTTCGTAAACGACTAATTCGCCATGCCCGGTGATTCGGTCGAACTGAAAATCTGTATTCACAGGAAATTCCGGATTCTTTTCCAGCCAGATATTTCGGGCCATTTCAGTCATTGGGCCTGTCTGAGCTAAAAGAGGAAACTTCGCGGCAAAGGCTGATAATAAAAACAATACTAATCCATATCGTAGTAAAAGTATCATCGTCTTCTGTCTTCTGTCTTCTGTCTTCTTATAAAGACTCTTCGGCAGTTATAAACATTACAGTCTGCGTAGCACTAATTTGTATTTGGTCAATCCCTCTTTGCAGATGAGAAGCCTGGAAATTGTTTGTAAAAAAGAGTTGCAATCCATATCCATCCAAACTACTTCTGGTATACCTTTGCCCAATATTTTTGAAAATTATGTCAGCTCTGAAAATTGCGGTAATCGGGTTGGGTCAGTTTGGTCGGGCTATTGCCACAGCATTAACAAAATGCGGTGCGGAGGTTCTGGCCATTGATACACGTGAAGAGGTGATTGATAACATGTCGGACCAGGTATCTGCCGCTGTAGCCCTTGATGCAACCGACAAAAAGGCACTCATGTCGGTGAACATAACAGATATGGATGCTGTTGTGGTGGCTATTGGCCAGGATATGGAACAACTTTTGCTTACCACGGTTCTTTTGCTTGAGATGGGGTGCAAGCGGGTGATAGCCAGGGCAACCGGCAAAAGAGTTCGGCTGATACTGGAAAAAATCGGCGTTCACGAAGTTTTGAGTCCGGAGGTTGAGGTTGGGCTGATTGTTGCCGAACGGTTGACCAATCCGAACCTGGTATCCTATCTTCAACTCCCTGACAATTATCGGATTGCAGAAATAAAAACTCCAAGGCAAATTATCGGCAGAACTCTTGGGAATGTTAACCTTCGCGAAAGATATCGTCTTTCCCTGGTAACGGTAAAATCGATAAGAGAAGGTGAAAGCCATATTGAAGGTGTTGTGGATTACGAATTTAAAATCGATAGCTGCCACACCCTGGTTCTTTTTGGGCAGAATAAGGATCTTGAACGGTTTGTAGCCATCAATCAATAAATCCTTTAATGCCGTCAAAGGAAGATATCCAACAAATACGGGAACGTATCAATCTAAGGCTTTTTTCCAGTAAAAACGGGATGATGTCTCTTCTCACTTGGGGAACATTCATCTTCTCCATTTTCGCCCTGCTGGCTATTGTCTATTATTACGGATATCCTCAGACCCCGGACACCTTAAAAACCGTTCATCTGATCATCCGCGCCAGTATCTGGTTTTACATACTCAAATACCTCATCCGTCTGTTTTATGATTTCCATCCCGGGGTATTTATCCGTGATAACAGGATGGATTCACTGGTATTTGTATTTATGGTTATTGAAGAAATCTTCTTCTTCATTTTTGGGCATCAGGCTTTGAACGGCCTTTTCATGCAAGTGATGCAAATTCCGATCGGTGATGTTTCGATTCTTGCTGTTCAGCTCTATTTTTTTATTATCGTTGGCCTGGAGCTGGGAAAAGCTGCAGCAAAACTTTCAAAATTAAAGATCTCCCCCGCCCGTCTTCTCGCCCTCTCATTCATTGGCCTGATTGGTTTCGGGACCGCCATGCTGATGTTGCCCGAGATGACCACCCGGGGTATTTCTTTTATCGACTCGCTTTTTACTTCAACCAGTGCGGTATGCGTTACGGGACTGACTACGGTAGACACAGCCACTGCCTTTACGCATAAAGGGCACTGGATCATTATGATTTTAATACAGTTAGGAGGTATTAACATCCTGGCATTTGCGGCTTTTTTTACCATTTTTTACCGCGATTCTTCAAGTATCAAATACCAATCCCTGATCAAGGACCTTCTGGATACCGACGAAATGTCAAAATCGCGATCGATACTCAAGAGTATTATCGTTTTTTCCGTTCTCATTGAAGCTGTTGGTATTGCTGTGGTTTACTTTTCCTGGGGCCCTTCCGTGGTTTTCAAGGAAGGGCAGAGCCGCCTGTTCTTTTCCATGTTTCATTGCATTTCCGCATTTAATAACGCGGGATTCAGCCTGTGGACCAATAATTTCTTTGAAGATGGTGTAAGGCTCTCCTGGGGTGTTCATGGGGTGATAGCCATGCTGGTTTTCCTGGGTGGAATCGGATTTCCTGTTCTTCAGGACTTTGTCAGCCTTCGTAAAAAATCGATAAATCCCCTGCTTTATTATAAATATTTGCAGCCAAGTTCACGCATCGCCCTGCGAACCTCATTGTTTCTGATTGTCGGAGGGGCTCTTGCATTCTTCTTCCTCTATCCGGTTCATCCCGATGATGTTGGGAATGGTGGGAGAGCGATGCAATCCGTTTTTCAATCAGTGATTTCCCGTACGGCAGGGTTTAATTCGGTTGATATAGGCAAGTTCAGTGAACCGCTGATTTTGATTTTCTCTTTCCTGATGTTTATCGGGGCTTCACCGGGGTCAACCGGCGGCGGAATCAAAACCACCACTTTTGCGGTAATACTGAAATCTACCTATATGGCTGTCAGAGGCACCAAACATATAACTTTTCTGCAGCATACCCTGCGCCCTGCCCTGATTCAGCGAGCCATTTCGGTAGCCGTTATCTATTCCAGCTTGTTTCTCATGGGTACCATCTGCCTGTCAATTGCCGAACCGCATATTAACGTTATGCATCTTGTTTTCGAGGAGGTATCCGCGCTTTCCACAGTCGGACTAAGCATGGGTATCACCTCCTCGCTCGGTACCACCGCTAAAACTATTCTGGTCGTCTCTATGTTCATCGGCCGTATCGGGTCTCTTACGATCATCCTGGCTCTGATCCGCAGAGCCTCGTCCGTTCAGTATACCTATTCACATACGAACGTTCTTATCGGATAATTTCCCTTTTTGCAACCTTTGTTACTATTTAGATCTGCCACTGACCGGTCACCTGCGGTGCTCAAACTTCTGTCGGCCTTTAACAGCCCCCTGTATATTGACAAGCATTATCAAAGGAAAGAATACCTGCTCATGGCAATTCGATCCAACTTCCATCAGGCAGTTTCACCGCATCCGAATTAATGGCTGTTTTGAATACTTTGCCGGTGCATATTACTTTTGTGGATAAAAACCATAAGGTCAAGTACTTCTCCCAGGGAAATCACAGGATATTTACGCGAAGCCGTTCAATCATCAACCGGGATGTTCGCCTTTGCCACCCGCCAGCCAGCGTGCACATCGTCGAAAAAATTATAAATGACTTTAAAAGGGGCTCTGCAAGCCATGCACCCTTCTGGATCCAGATGCAGGGGAATTCAATTATATCGTAGAGTCCCCGCCGTTTTGGAACGGAACATCAAAACAGATAACTCACCACCCACACCCACACCCACACCCATTCCCCCCCCCGGCAACCGTGTCAGTCCCGCGGAGGCGGGAACCGCTTCCCTTACCACTAATGCCCTCTGCTGCACCTGTCATCTCCCGAGGGGACGTATTCAATTGCCTCGGTGCAGCGTCAAGCGGTTCCCGCTTCCGCGGGAATGACAAGGTTGCCGGGGGAAAAAAAGGGAGTGTGAGTGTGGGTGTGGGTGTGAATCCGGGCGCACGGGTGGCATCCGGCATCTGAATGAGAAACCATGAAAAAAGGGCCTTATGAATCGCATTGATTATCTGGAGTTTACAAAGAGTTTTATAGTAGACGGATAATTATCCGTCTATACGCTCCGTTGTTCATATCGATGTTGACAACTCTTCCACCCCCCTCCCGCCTAATCCTATTCCGAAGAGTCGATCAAGACCCTTGAACCCAAGGAACATATCCGGTTAAGGCCCGGTATGTACATCGGTAAGCTGGGCGACGGTTCGGCCCATGATGATGGAATTTACGTCCTTCTGAAGGAGGTTATCGATAATTCCATCGATGAATTCATGATGGGAAACGGTAAATCCCTCGAAATCTCGATCGATGATAAACTCGTGCGGATTCGTGACCATGGCCGTGGAATCCCGCTCGGAAAACTGGTTGATGCCGTGGCAAAAATGAACACCGGCGCGAAATACGATTCAAAGGTTTTT
>JAPLDV010000314.1 GCA_026391235.1 Bacteroidia bacterium
GTGTTATCAGGATCCTTTAACTGTTTTTTCATATAACCGGTTTCAACAAATTGAACAACTGTTGATCCAGGCTGATTCATGGCTGCCTTTACTATTCTCCTGAATTCTTCTATTTTAAATTTATTTCGATAAACAGGCTCCTGGTACATTTTGATGTACAAATTCTGCGCTTCTTTTCTCCAAACATCCGCTGATATTTTGGTTAAGGTTGTTTTAATCAGGTTAGTTACCCTGGAAACTTCAATTTTCTTACCTGGCGGGCTGTAAATAATACCACTGCATCCAAATGCATCCTTATATTTTCCATCGATTTTTATCTCATTATTTGCATCAACAAAGATTCCATTTATGTCATCGTAAGGGAATCTGTTGGCTGTAACGCTTTTTGCAATCTCATAAATCTGATCCTTGAATGCCAGGTAGGGTACAGGGTTACTCGTTGGACAATTTACATGAATTCCGACCACGTTAAAGTAGTATTTCGAAAGATTATCAACTACGGTATTAATCTTTGAGTCCCAGGCTGGGATGGGATTGGCCGAGGTTCCAACTCGATTGCCAGCATCACCGATCACAAATAGGTAGTTAGCGTTGGAAGGTGAAAAGAATTTGTCATCTTTATTCAGATCGAATAGTGTGTTTAATCCCACAAACAGCCCTTCCAGATCACCGCCTTCGGGGTCACTGGCTTTTTGGGTTGACATAAAGGCAGATAAACGATTAATGTCGGTAGTTAAGCCGGAGAAAGGGTAGTAGGTGCTATTTGATGCACCATCGCGATAAACCAGTATGCCATAATTAAAACTCAGACCCAATTCCTGCGATCGTTCATTCATTCCGGTAAGTGCTTCCCTGATTCCGGCAGCAATGGATGGCCAATAAGGTTCAAAACTATTGGTGCCATCAATGGCAAAAATCATATTAACCGTTTTAAAAACTTCCTGTGCATCACTAATCTTACCCTTTAGTGTGGTAATAACATCATTCGAAAGCTTTTGCCTAACCCCATTTGCATCTTCAAAGGTTGGATCTGCAACATTCCCAATTTTTTTAGTGTCAGAATCAGTATAGTTCAATGAGAATAGTCTGAAACTATACGCCGGCATTCGCTTACCATCATTTTCCAGCAAAACTCTTTCGATTCCTTTTGGAGGCGTGGCAGGAATTTTATAATACTCCCGTTTACAATTTGAAATGCTATCATCAATAAAGAAATATGTTCCAATCTGTTTATCTCTGAACTCCTGGCGGGATGTCAAGTCCCAGTTTGGCTCATAAGCCATGTTATTGGGCCAGAGTGTAAAGGTGCTTTTTGGAACCCACCCGTCAAGATTAGATTCCGCATCCCTGCTAAGCTTGTCGGAGGTGCCAACCAGGTAGGATTTTGCAGTTTGCTTATAAACAAAATAGTATTGTGTAGCCTCAACAGGTATTCCAGTAATGAATTCATCAGGTTTACGGTACAAAAACAAGCCGCCACCTTCGCCGCCGCCGATAGCAGCTATAAACCCTTTTCTAAGCCACCTCCGTTGTTTGATTTTATCGGATTTTGCTCCCTGCCGCTGGGCTTCCAGAAATCTAATAACATGATCAATTGGAATCCAACCTTTAAGCTCATCAATTCTCGCTTGGTTCAGCGGCTTGCCGGTGGCAGAAAAAAGATCCTGGTTTGGCTTTGGAACAGTATCTTTTACCGGAACAACTTCGATGAAATCTCCGGATGTTCTTAGGACATATAAAACCTGATTGAACCCGATGATGCGTAATTTTGTCTTAGTATTCGGTTCCTTATATAGTTGATTATCATTCCTGTCAGAAACAACAAACCATGGGAGCTCCGATGATTTACCATTGAGTGATTTTCCATCGGCATCCTGGTCGGTATGAGTAGAGTCTCTCGCAAGTACATCCTGGCTATATAATCCGCTTGTTGCTATCCAAAGGAAAGCGGCACAAAAAATCAGGAATCGCTTTTCCTGCTTCAAGTTGGGTTTCGCCTTTTTGTTAGGGAGTTGAGAAAAGAGGTAGGTTTTCATATCAAAGGTTTTTGTTGATTGATCAGGTTAGGATCCTGGTATAATCCAAAGATTCTTATTTTGTAAACACCAATTTTACTGGTTTCAAATTACTTCCATCAGCTCTGACTCTTACATAGTATATTCCGCTCGCCAACCCGGTGAGGTCTAATTTAAAGTTGAGTTCGCCGGGTTCAATAAACTCATTGCGTAAAATGACTTCGCCCAAAATGTTTACTATTTCAGCAATTACTCTATTGGCTGGCTTTTCCAGGTTCAGGTAAACCAAGTCGGATGCAGGATTTGGATAGATCTTAAAACTATTGAGCATCCCTTCATTTAAGGGAAAGTCCTGGCCAAATTTAACAGGACTGTTGTTGTTGTTTATTATAAAAGCTTTTACCGGGCAGTTTGACCAGTTTACCAATTCAACAAAAAACAGGCAATTCTCTTCAGGAATGGATGTCAAATATACATAAGGCTTTACACTGGAGGCAAAATACTCTGGCAATGAAACGCTTAGTGTGTCATCTGGTAAATTAGTGTTCGCCGCTATTTTGTACCATTTATAAAACTTGACAGAATCACTGTTACAGATCAGGAGACGGTGCTCTGTATCACCAAAAAAGAGATTTGGTTTTTTTGGAGCATCAATATCCAAAATATCAACCATGAAAGTCTTCTGATCGGAACCTTCGATGTCTGATTCCCGGGTTGCGATAACATATCCGATTCTGTTTTTGGAGCTTACCATTCTCCAGTCTTCGGAAGGGTTCCATTTTACAGTAATTGTTTTTGTATCATCCGTTTTCGTTTCTATGTTTCCACCTACCACCAACCACTCTATATCTTCAATGTCTTCAATGTCCTCATTCTCTTTGGAAATAATTTTGTAGGTAGCAATGCTTTGAGGGCAGGCCTGGTGGGAGGAACCCGAAATTTCAAATTCAACCTTTGGGGAATCCCCAACAGGTATTTTAACATTATTGGAATATGGTTTGCCTTTAAATAAGCAAGTAAAAGCTATTTCATGCCCTAACAGATTAACTCCGGCAACAGCCGGATAGAAATAAGGCGTTTTTCCTGCGATTCCTGAACCTTCATACCATCCACCTGCCGGACGACCGATTATTTTATAAGGGTTCCGGTCTCTGACAGTCAGGTTTTCCCGAACATCTGAAGTATCAATACCGTAAACAAACAAATCAAAGGACTGGATATCAGAGAATTCGTCCTGATACTTTTCATTTATTCCCTTGGTTCGAATCTCAACATGATTTTCACCAAAACTCAGGTCGACTTCGGGTTTAAAAACGACCATGTCAACCTGCTTCAAACAATGGGGAGTAACATCCTGCTCCTGCCAAGTCCCATGATTGATGCGCCACTGAATGGCATTAACGTCATCATAGTTGATATGGGCAGCATCAATAGCGGCCCAGGTTGTGACCGACACCTTAAACTGGCCACTAATGGTTTCCCCGTTTTCTTTAATACCTATTGGCTCCCCCTTAAACCCTGAGCTTCCTGACGTAACGGTGTATTCTTCTAATGAAAGCATGGGTTTCCGATAGTATATCGTAAAGGATTTATCATAACTAGTAGCCGGATTAAGTTCAAAATACAGGTCAACCGAAGATATTGGATCTTCGAGTTTGATCTCGAAGATCAGCCAAACCTTGTCCTCGATTCTTGTAATGTCAGCCTTTGAATCCCAGATTCCCCTGTTGACCCTTAAGGAAGCCTTCATTAAACTTACATCCCAACAACTTTCCACCCCGGGAACTTCAATTTCAAAAGTATTTTTAGGATCCGGAAAAAGAATTGTTTTTGGGTAAAAATTTAGGACTGGAGGAACGTATCTTATTTCTACCGGTGGGCTCCAGAAAGTATCTTGATCAAGAAAATTCAGAAATACTTTAGCATAAGTGGTTGTATCCTTAAGGCTAATGTTGTCAGCTCTAAACTTAAGGATGTTACTCTCCGGAAACCAAACCGGGGGATTAAACAGAAATGTTTCTGTACCAACAGTTAATCCGGCATTTCTAAAAAGTCTGTCGTTCCAATCTTTCGAAACAGATGTCACATCAATTTCAAGCGAGATAGTCCAACAATGAAATTCAAGAGGATCCGGGTTCCAGCTATAAGTAAACACGGGCCGACGGTAAATTAGTTCTTCCACTGTACTACAAACAGTATCCTGATCAACAAATATTAAACATACCTGAGCATTTGTTGTCGCTTTTTTAAGTGGAACCTTGTCAAATTGTAGTTGAAGCGTACTGTCACCTGCCATCCAAACAGGATTGGGATCCTGAATAGTTTCTTTACCATCAAGTAATAAAACTGCTTTGGTAAAATTGGCATACAAATATTCATTTACATTTGTTGCTGAAATTTTAAGGGAAATCTTCTGTTCATCATAGATCAAAGGTGCAGGCCAAATGAAACCTATAACTGGTGGTATGTAGGTAAGAACTCTCTCTTCGGTATAAATAATATTCCCAAATCGCAAATTTAATTCAACCAGGCAAGTAGTTTTTTTAAGGGGATTGTTGGTTAATTGAATTCTAACTGGTTTATTAAGTTTCAGTGATTCATTAACTTGAATAAAATCTTCAACTTTAATATTAACAGAATTGCCACATTTTATTATCCATGCCTCGGTCAATCTTTCACACCAACCTGGTTTTATACCAATGGCTTCAATGGGAAAATCAATATCTTTTGCATAATATGTCAGACCCGGCCAAACAAATTCGATCTGTGGTTTTTTAAACTCTAAATATGGTCCACTATTATCAAAAACATCCTTATTAGGCGATTTAGTAAATTCCAAATGGATATTTACCTTTAAAGGTGAATTATCCAAATGCACATGTGCATTTATTATAAGATTATAGTCAGGATCCCATTTTATGTCATCAACGCGATCTGGATCCCCTGTACCCATGCGAATATTGGCAGTTATGTCACTAACATCTTTATGCTGAAGATAGTAACGGCTTACCTTGGTAACGGTTATTTTGACCCAAACACTGTCACAATCAAATACAGTATCACTCTTTGGTATCCATGTAAAGACCGGATCTGGAGATACCTGATCCTGGGCAATGACAAATAAGGAAGTGCAAAAACAAATCCAAACTGCCAATAGTATTTTCATTTTACAAGATTTCATATTGTATATCGTATTTCTTATATTTTCACAATTTTGAAACTTTTTCTTAATGAATTTGATTTAACAACCAGATAATAGATTCCTTTAGGTAGATGTTCCAGAGACAAAGTATGTGTGCTTCTTTCAAATACCTGATAATCTGAAGATGTAAGAATCCTGCCTAATCCATCTCTCACCTCAATCGTAACGGAGCGTGAATCAATCAGGGTTCCATCTATTGACATTATAACATTTTCGGTGAAGGGATTCGGTGATATTTTGATATCTTCATAAGCCGGAGTTTGTATGCCTGAGGCGAATCCTTGACGCTGTTCTAATTTGAAACTATACCAGGTAACCTTTTCAAAGCATTTGTTGCTGATACGGTAACCTACACGGATGGATTCCTGCCCTGTAAAACTATTCACCTTAATATCGAATCGATAATGATCATCGTCTTTAATAAATACTTCAATATTACCGGGATGTTCAATTATCCAGTCGCAAGTAGTAAGTGGAGGCAGAGAAATCGGATCAACATCAAAAACAAATTCCTGTGTACAGGACCCGGAAAAACATTGGAGATAGCAATTTCCGCTGTCCCTTATTAGTGGCTCGTTGAAATTTACAATCTTTGGATTAATGCCATCCAAAGGCCCTGGCGCGTATACTTCAGCCTCATAACCGGAAGATTCAGAACCCGCTATAGATTCTAGCTTAACCTTGTTATATCGGCCTTGTTTCAGAGGGAGCATATTCTGAAATCCCTCGACCGGTTTCATGGGTATAGTGTTAACCCGGAATTTATAGACAAATAAATCAGGACGAAAGCTCAAAATTTCAACTTTTGCCACTCCGGCGCAATCAATGTCCAGCACTCTAAACGCAGGCTCAGATGCTTGAAGGCAGTCCATTTTGTAGAATGAGAGATCTGCTGAATTATAGGGCCCTCCTGTTGCACCCATGTCATTTCTATACTTGCCTTTTCCGGGTGGTAATTGGTTGTCATACAACTCACCACCAAATTTACCGGCATCAATACAAGGAGACTTATCATTTAATAACAGGTAATCAGGTATAAAGTCCGGGGGCAAATCCCTATTTCCATTAATATCCTTTGCCCAAACTGGAATATTTTGAATATCAGAGGATTCAATATAATACTGATTTCTCTGATCATTTATGGAAAGATTGCGGCTGTGTGGCCCTTCCGGCCTATAAATGATAGTGTTCAAAATATTAACCAGGTTTTCATTGTTATTTTCATCCTGGCAAAAGATGCTATACTTATTTTGGTTATAGAAAGTTGTATTGATCAAATCCAACACTGGGGTTCCTGGATTAAGCACATCAAGAGAACGAACGTGAATTCCGGCTCCAGCATCGTCAACTTGACTTAAATTTCCATAAACCAGGCAATTTGTCAACGATGTTAACCTTCTGGCTTTTATAAGATTAATAAAACCTCCGCCTCCCGTTATCCCGGCCATATTGCATCCAACGTGGGTCAATACCAGATCTGCTGAAATATTGTCAAAATAGAACCCACCACCCCGGTTTGCATAATTATTATTTATATAGCAAGATAATACGGAAACACTTGAAATGTCATCGGTTAATGCAGTTGCATATATCCCTCCACCGAGATTTCTGGAACTGTTTTGATAAATTTTGCAACTCTCCAAAATCAGCTTTGTATTTAAAGCGAAAATTCCACCTCCTCCTGCCGGCTCTAAAGGTTCAACTTCTTTGGCAGCCTGGCATTTCACAATTTCAACGTCGATTAGCTTAACAATACCACCTTTAAGAGCAATGCCACCTCCAGATACAAGGGCGGTGTTCGAGTTAAAAACTGATTTACTGATTATTAGGCTATCACCGGTAAACTTTGATTCTGAAAAGAGACTTCCATTTGCAGAATGGTTGCTATCAAACAAGGAATTTGTCAAACAAACAATTCTATTTTGATCCAGTTTTAATCCTCCTCCATCACCGTCTGTCCAGCAATTGGAAAACACACTTGATGAAATGTTTACTGAATTAGATCCCTGAATC
>JAPLDV010000108.1 GCA_026391235.1 Bacteroidia bacterium
CATCATTCCCAACGGACGCAATTATGCGTCCCTACATCATTCATTTCCCGTCACTCTCATCCTCATCCTGTACAGCCCCTTGCTGGCCGTGATAAACAGGCTCTTCCGGTCAGCACCTCCAAAACACACATTCGCCGTCCAGGGCTCAGGAACCGCAATGTTTCCGATCTGCCGGCCACGCCTGTCAAAAATGGTAACACCCTTGCCTGTCAGGTAGATATTGCCCTTAACATCAATGGTCATGCCATCGGAACCCATCTCGCAGAAAAGGGTCTTATTACTCAGGCTGCCATCCCCATTAATATTATACGACCAGGTTTTATTTCCCCCTATATCCGCAACAAACAGCCTTTTACCATCCGGAGTGCCCACAATCCCATTGGGTTGAACCAGGTCGTCAATTACCCTGATCAGTGTTTTCTGGCCGGAGCCCAGATAGTATACTCCCTGGCACTCCTGCGGCATGGAGGTATGGCTCCACCAGGGCCGCTGATAGTATGGATCGGTAAAATAGATGCCTCCATCAGGCCTGATCCAAACATCGTTAGGGCCATTAACCGGTTTACCCTGATATTCCGATGCCACAACGGTTATACTTTTATCGGGACCGATCCGCCAGAGTTCGTTCTTTACATCCGCACAAGCCCACAGGTTCCCTTCCTAGTCGAACGATAGTCCATTCGACCGGCCGCTGGGCTGTATAAAAACGGAGAGCTCTCCGGCAACACTCCAGACCATGATCCTGTCATTGGGCTGATCGGTGAAATACACATTTCCATTTGCATCCGATGAGGGGCCTTCAGTAAACAGAAATCCACCGGCCAGTTTTTCCAGTTGTGCCCCGGGTTGTATGATCTTTTCAAGGCCCACTTCCCTGTTACATCCGATGCCGATGGATATTAAAAATGCAGCAACAGTTATCTTAATATGGTTTGTCATCAGGGGTGTATTACTGCCGGATACAGGCAGGGAAGAGCATAAAAATGACAAGAAGGCCATTTTGAAATAAAGGATTTGTTTCCATAATTGATTTATACGAGGAAGGCTTTTCTATTTTTTTCTTCCAACACAAAACAGATGATGCTGCCCTCGGACAAAGATCAAACCATCGCTGATAGCAGGAGTTGCCATGCAAATTTCACCTACAGGATTTGTCGTGATTAATTCATATTCAGGACCGGCTTTGACGACAAAAACACCATTTTCTTCGCTGGTAAAATAGATTTTCCCATCGGCAACCACGGGAGAAGCGGAAAATGCCCCGCCGCCTTTGATGTACTGCTTGTATTTGATCTCCCCGTTAACGGCATCATAACAGTTAATTACCCCCTGGTTAGCCAGGGTGTACAACAATCCGTTATATACCAATGGAGTTGGTATGTAGGTACCTCCCCGTTTATTTCGCCACTGGATGAACGGACCTGAGTTGAGGCTGTCGGAGATGGAAATATCGCCGTTACCCCCCGGCTTGATGGCGTAAACCGGATAAACCGGCGGATAACCTGCCGTTACATAGATGAGGCTGTCGCTAAATACCGGGGTACCTACAGTAACCTCGGAGTTGGGAGACAAGCGCCAGAGTTCCTGCCCTGTCGCCGGGTTGTAACCCCTGATAAACCGGGAAGAATTGGTTACCAGTTCATCCCGGATTTTCCCCTGATACACGGTAGGGGTACCCCACGATGATATCTCATCCCGCTGGGTTTTCCAAACTTCATTTCCGGTTTTCAGATCATAGGCGGCAATATACGAATCTTTTGACCGGTCGCACTGAATGATGACCGTATTCCCATAGATAACCGGCGAACTGGCTTGGCCCCATTGGGTATCTTCATTGTAAAACCAACCGGCATCCAGCACACCCAAGTCCCTTCTCCATTGTTCGTTGCCCTTGAAATCATAACATACCAGTCCTTCCGACCCAAATAGGGCAACAACATATTTGCCATTGGTCACAGGAGTGGAATTGGCCTGGGAGGCTTTCACATGCCGCTTGACTCTTGGAACTCCTTCATACGCTTTTCTCTCCCACTTGATTTTTCCGCTCAGTTTGTCCAGACAATAAATCTTCCAGATATGGGAAGAGTTGTCATTGGCGGACTCCACATCACCGAAAAGACCGACACGGTATTCTGAGGCCGTATCACTGCTCATGGCGGAAATGATGAAAACATTATTGTCCCAAATGATGGGACAAGCATGGGCAAGTCCGGGGATATAGGTTTTCCAGATCAGATTCACCCCGTTTTTAACATCCCAGGTAAGCGGTGGATGCTGCCCGTCGGCATTACCGGTTGCCTGTGGTCCCCTGAAGGAGGGCCAATTGGTAGGTTTTATTGCCATTGTGTAATCGTCGGTCACTAAAGTTTTCCCGGAATTCCTGTCTGCCTCCTCCTTGATCCTTTGATAGTTGTTTGACTGACCGGGCTGAATTAACGTAATGCCTGTTATCTGTCCGGCAATTCGTTGAACGGAAATTGATATACCTGGGATGTCCGTAAATACATAGGTGCTGTCGGATTCAAATTTCAGCTTGTAGACAGGCCCCTCAAAACTTGCTGTAAGCACGCCCTCTGAGATATCCAGCTCAGCACTGTTCATTTCTTTGTCTTTATA
>JAPLDV010000486.1 GCA_026391235.1 Bacteroidia bacterium
TGATCGTTGGCCCCAATCCCTTTACTATTGAGGTTGGCTAAGGAAATGCTCGATCCTACCTTTACAAAATTCATATCCCAATCGGTATTCAGCTTATAGGTAAAGCGTTCGAACTGCGACTTTCCTTTGGCAACAATACCATCCTGCTTGTAATAGTTGATGGAGCTCATGAAACTGGCCTTGTTGTTCCCACCGGAAAATGTAATCTGATGGTTGACCTTAGGCGCATTGTAGTTGAACATCTCATCCTGCCAATCGGTATTCCATTTTAGGGTATCCATCATAGCTTGTGTGAATTTCCAGGGTTGGCCTGCATTTGCGGCAGCTTCATTTTGAAGCATCAGGTATTGATCCTTGTTTAAAACATCCAGTTTGCGCCATGGATTCTGAACGCCAAGATAGTTTTCATAGGTAATCTGGGTTTTTCCAGAGCCTCCCCGCTTGGTGGTAATGAGAATTACACCGTTGGCAGCACGGGCACCGTAGATTGCTGCCGACGCAGCATCTTTCAGTACCTCAACGGATTCAATGTCCGACGGACTCAGGTAATCAATACCGTATCCGTTGGTGGGCAATCCATCAACGATATACAACGGCTCTGCATCGCCATTGGTACCGATACCCCTGATCCTGACGGATACAAAGTCGCCCGGCTGTCCTGAGTTGTTCATGATGACAACCCCGGCCGTTTTTCCCTGTAAAGCCTGGTTAATCCGAAGGTTATTTCCCCGGGCCATCTCCTGTGCGGACACTTTGGCAATTGAACCGGTAATCAGACTTTTTTTCTGAATACCATAACCCACAACTACAGCTTCTGCCAGGTCAAAAGCTGAGGGTTTCATCTGAACATTAATCACAGTTCGACTTCTAACAGCTTCATCTATTGTAAGATAGCCAACAAAGCTAAACTGCAACGTTGCCTGGGCATTTGGTACGCTGATGGAGTATTTCCCTGAGGCATCAGTTGAGGTACCATTTGTATTGCCTTGAATCAGCACATTTACTCCGGGCAGACTGCCTCCCTTTTCATCGGAAACGGTCCCCGAAACCAAAAGCCCTTGAGCTGCGGCGGAGCCGACAACCATGCCGAACATCAGTACGGCAGCGGTTACTTTTAAGAATCGTGTAATTTTCAAATACATATAATAAGCATTAGATTATAAATTGATAGTTGATAGTCAGCCTCTAAAAACCGTGATGGATGACAGGTAATTGCGATTGAAAAGCCAACGTACTCACTTAATGGCCCAAACAACACTGTTACATCTTTTGGTAAAGCTACGACGATATAAAAGGTGCAACTGAAAAAAAAACTCATATCAGTCACATCCTGATTACATCATTACTACATCAAAAGAAAAGAGAGGAAGAAAAGAAAATGTTAGAACGTAAAGATTATCACAAGTTTAACATAAATTCGATGAGATTTGCGTCATGGGGCAAGTTCATCTTTTTTCGGAGGCGATACCGGCTGATTTCAACCCCGCGGGGCGAGATATTTAACAACGGGGCTATCTCTTTAGTACTCAAATTCATGCGTAGATAAGCACATAAACGGAGGTCCTTAGGGGTTAGCTGAGGGAACTGCTTTTTGATGGTCTTCAAGAAATTATCATGAACAGCATTGAAATGATCTTCAAACTGCTCGTATTCATTATCGGCTTCCAAATTCTCATCAACACTGGCCATAATTTTCTTTAACCTCTCTTCAACAGCAGGATTGACAGTTTTACCAATAATTTTTACCATCTCCTCCTTCAGCTGAATCAGAAATTCGTTTTTCTTAAGCAAACCGGAAATTGAAATAGCCAATTGCTTGTTTTTGTGCAATATTTCCGATTCGTATGATTCCGAGGCATACTGCTGCCGGGCCTCATTGATATCCCTATCATGTTTCAGCAAGATATCCTTCTTTTCCCTGCGAATTTTTTCAATAACCAATCTAACCGAATAACCTGTTATCCCCAGAACGATAAGGATATACACGATAAGGGCAATTGCGCTGCGGTACCATGGGGGAAGAATTCGAAATCTGATAAAGGTATCAGGGGTTTCAATGTTATAGATGCTTTTCCCTCTTACCTGAAAAACATATAACCCTTCCCGTAAACCCGTGTATTCTTTTACATTCTCGGGCGACCATTCGCTTTTGCCATGGTCATATCCTTCAAGTAAATAGCTGAAGAGTATATCGTCGGAGTTATCAAATAATGGAACTGAATATTCAAAACGAAGGTTATTAAAACCATATGGAATCCGGATAGGGATATCATTGTTCTGATTTGCAACAGGCAAACCATTTTTATTCGTGAAAACGCCTCCGAAAAAAGTGATGGTTGAATCTCCTGTTCCGGTTAAGGAGCGGATATAACATTCCCGTGATTCAGGGTATTTGATTGGAAAGGAAGGATCATAATGGGCAAATCCTTCCTCACAGGCAATGAAAATATTGGCTTCATCCATAACATTCACGTGTTCAAATCCACGGTTGGTCAGCTTTCTGATGGGATTGAACGGACGTTTCTCAACGGTTTTAACATCACCTCCCCGCGGACGGATGACCCCCAGTTCATTGGGTTTAAAAAACCAGATATTTCCATCCTGATCCTCTGAGAGTTCGTTGACCGGCTCCTTGCCCAACAGGTTTGAATAGTACGGATCAGGTTCGAATGAGTCTGATACTTTATTATAACGGTATATTCCAAGCGTTGTGGTAAAAAGGATTTGGTTATCAATTTTATAGACAGAGTTACTGTATCTTGAGGGCAGGCCGTCGGATTCATTATAAACCCTCACCTGCGTTGCCGCGGTCAGTGAAGTGTTCATAACCACCCGGAAAATTCCCAGACCGCCATGAGCTATCCAGAGTGACCCGTCAGGATCTTCTGCAAAGAACCGTGTGCTTTCGTTAAACCCGGTCAGGGTGCGGTTATATGCCCATTGGCCATGATCCCTTGTTAGAATGGAAATCCCGGTATAAGTCCCTTCGATGACCATGTCGGGCCGGTTATTGAGGCTAAGGTAATCCCACCCCCCTGCAATGTCGGAAATCTGTTCTGCCTGATCGCCACTGACTACATATGTTCCGGTGTTGTGACCGCAGAAAAGCGTATTATCAATGAATTGTAACGACCACACCTGGCCCAGTGTTCCCTCGACGGGCGTAAATTTGTCGTCCTGGCTCAGCGGATCTTCATAATCGGTCCATTTTAAATGAAAGAGACCCTGGTTGGTACCGGCATATATTGATCCATTGGCCTTTATTGAGCAATATCCCGTACCTGGCAGCGAATTGCCGTAGCTATAGTAGGATATGGGCGAATTGATCTCAATATAAGAGATTCCCTGGTCAAGACCGAGCCAGAGGTTGTTGTCGATATCGGGGAAAATTCTGAGCACCGTATTGTTTTGCAAACCTTTATCCTGGGTTATGTGCTGAACGGGCCTGCCGTTTTTATC
>JAPLDV010000734.1 GCA_026391235.1 Bacteroidia bacterium
TACCCTTAATTTGCCTAAGGTTTCAAACATCCCGGCATCCTGGTTCCCTCCCGAAACATCATAAATCATCTGAACACCATGTTCCTTAACGGCCCAGGCGGCGATAGCCGAACGGTAAGTATCCACGGAAATCACCGAATCCGGGTGTTCCGACCGGATTACCGTTAAAGCCAGATTGAGCCTCTCTTTTTCAGTTTCCTCATCAGGCTCAGTCGATCCCGGTCGTGTAGAGCAGGCACCAACATCCAATATGGCAGCTCCATCCTCCAGCATTCGGGCAGCTTTCATTCTGACCAATTCGCGGGTCTGATACATTCCCCCATCATAAAATGAATCGGGCGTAACATTGATAATCCCCATAATCAGGGGCTTCTCTAAAGAAAGCAGCCTGTATCCTATCCTGATAAAACGAGGTTTTATGAATATCTGGCCGGATGGTATCATGCTTGATGAAATATGCTCATAAATGTAAAACTTTGTCGGTGCTTTTCAGCAGCAATTCGTATTTTAGAGCCTTATTTCAGGCCAGATGCAGAAAACACTTTCGCAATATAATCAGATAGTTACTATATGCCGGGATATTTTTGGCAAGAAAATGATCGACTACGGCTCGTCGTGGAGGATCCTCAGGGCAGAATCAGTTACCGATCAGATCTATATCAAGGCACAACGGATTCAGAGTATCGAGCGAAACAAAACCCAGATGATCGGAGACGATATCCGATCTGAATTTATCGGCATCGTAAATTATGGTATTATCGGCCTGATACAGCTTGAGGCCAACAACGATATGCCGGTTTATCTTGAACATGATCAGGCTATATCACTTTACAACAGCCAGTTCGGATATGATCAACTATGCCATCTTTGCCCTCATCAAGATAGATTTTAAAGAATAATCCATTATGAAAGAGGCGATTAAAACGATCAGCAGGATAATTATTGCGGTTCTCTTTATTTATTCAGGATTTGTTAAGTGTGTCGATCCCACAGGAACTGCCATAAAATTCGAAGAGTACTTTGGTGTTTTTGGAACGGATTTCATGATTCCGTTTTCTATGGCATTATCTATCCTGATGTGTGGTACCGAAATGCTGATCGGGATCATGCTATTGCTTAACCTCAAAATCAAATGGTCAATCTGGATCGCAGTCTTACTGATGGCTATTTACACTCCGCTTACCCTTTGGCTGGCGATTTCCAATAAAGTTACCGATTGCGGATGCTTTGGCGACGCATTGGTACTCACCAACTGGCAGACCTTCCTGAAAAACCTGGTCATTGACCTGATTCTTGTAGTTTTGATCTTGAACCGGAACGAGTATAAAAATCCCCTGAAACAATCCGTTCAGATTTATGCTGCAACCGGCCTCGCTGTTTTGGTTGCAGGCTTTGAGTTTTATAACCTTAACCATTTGCCGGTCATCGATTTCATGCCTTATAAGGTGGGCACAAACATCCCGGCAGCAATGACCGCACCTACGGATGCCCCGAAAGAGATCTGGGAATTCAGGTATTATTATAAGAAGAACGGTGTCCAGAAGGAATTCGCAATCAATAATCTCCCGGATTCCACCTGGAAATTTGTCAAACGGGATGATCGCCTGATTCAGAAAGGATATGTCAGCAAGATTAAGGATTTCAGTATCCGCACACCTGATGACCAGGACGTCACCAATCTGATTTTATCCGACCCGGGATATACCCTTTTAATTGTATACAACTCATTGGATAAGACCAACCTGAAAAACATCGGAAAAATCAACGAGGTAGTCAACAGAGCCATTTCAAAAGAATATAAAGTTTATGGACTCACCTCATCAATACCGGAAGAGTTTGAAGTTTTTAAAGAAAAGGCAAAAGCTACCTATCCCATTTATCTTATGGATGGTACAACACTTAAAACCATGATCCGTTCAAACCCGGGCCTGATCCTGATTAAAAATGGAACAGTAATGGGTAAATGGCATCACAAGCAAGCTGGAAAAATTAAAAATATTTAGTCAATATTCTGATTATTAAACACTTATTTATGAGAAAAAGAATTGTTGCCGGTAACTGGAAGATGAATACCGATGTTGAGTCAGGATTAAGAATTGCAGGTGAATTGATGCAGCTTCTGAATGCTACGCCTGCACCCGAAAATGTTGGTGTTGCAATAGCACCGCCGTATACGCATCTTAGCGAAGTGAATAAGGTGATCGATCCGGCTAAGATATGCCTGGCCGCTCAAAACTGTGCATCCGAAGGGAACGGTGCCTATACCGGTGAAGTAGCGGTTGGCATGCTCAAATCGGTTGGAGTGATGGCTGTTATCATCGGACCGTCCGAGCGCCGCGCCTATTTTAAGGAAGATCATGCCTCATTGGCAAAAAAGGTTGATCTGACGATTAAAAACCAGATGCGGCCGATTTTCTGCTGCGGGGAGGTTTTGGATGAAAGAAATGCCGGAATCCAGAATAACATAGTTGAAACACAATTAATGGAGAGCCTTTTCCACCTGAACAATGAGGATTTTTCAAGGGTCATTATCGCTTATGAACCCGTTTGGGCAATTGGAACAGGTGTTGTTGCCACTCCTGACCAGGCTCAGGAAATGCATAAATTTATCCGCTCGCTGGTTACAGCACGCTATGGTACCGGGATTGCTGAAGAGTTGACCATTTTATACGGAGGCAGTTGCAAATCATCCAATGCCCTTGAGATATTCTCCAAACCTGATGTTGACGGAGGATTAATCGGAGGCGCATCTCTTGATCCGGCTGAATTTCATAGAATCGTGCAGTCGTTCTGAAAATGAAGAAATCCGGCATTCTGTTAATTATCCTATCGGGATGCCTGATCCAGGCGCTGGGCCAGGAAACCTTGCGTTTCCATCCTGACCCTGCTCTGTTTATTCAGGAAGCCCGTGAGTTTTTCGGCAACCAGCAGACTGAAGATGCAAAGGCCCTTTTATCGAAACTGGAAACCGCCCAAAAGGATGGGCAACTGGAGGAGAATCAATGGATCGATCTTGCCCGGAAAGCAAATTTTCTCGAGAAACTGGGCGCACAACCCATTCCTGATTTCTATAATCTCATTGATGCTTTTCTGGAGGTTTCCAATCGTTCAAATAACAGAGCTTTCTTTCCGGAGTGGTCGGGTCATCTCGATAAACTGCTCTTGCAAACCCGAAAAAATCTTAACCGGGTAAAAGCTTTCCTGAATTTTTCAGTGGAACTTTCTCGACATGGAACTCTTTTCAAATCAAGTGCTTTTCAATGGAGCGTCAAGCCTGGACTGAACGCATGCGGCACTGATTCAGCTTTCTACGTTACCATTCGACCATCCGACCTTATTGCATGCGGCAGCGGTGACAGCACCGTTATTTTTTCTACCAGCGGCCGATTTTATCCTGAATCCAATCTCTTTTATGGCGAAGGCGGCAATGTTACCTGGCAAAGGCTCAATATTCCTGCCGGACAGGTATATGTGAAGCTCAACCGGTATAAAATCGACCTGTCGAAAATGTCCTATATTATCGATTCAGTCAATCTGATCGACCATCGTTATTTTAGTGAGCCACTGATCGGCCGGATCGAGAATAAAATTGTCGCCGGAGTATCCCCGTTAACCGCCGGCTATCCGAGATTTACAGCCTATGAGTTGCGCAACAGGATTAAAAACCTATATCCGGGGATGGATTATGAAGGCGGATTCTCCCTTCAGGGATTAAAAGTTTTAGGCATCGGCCTGCCGTCACAAAAAAGTGTTCTTACTGTTTTCCAGAATCAAAAGCCATTATTGCGGTTATCCTCCTCCTATTTTTCGTTCCAATCCAGACCTGAATATTGAATGGATCCGATGGCATATCGGAGATACTATTATGACCATGACAGGGTTACCCGGCAGTATCGAAAACAGGTCCTCTTTTGAATCGGCTGACTTTTTTACTATTGACCGCTACAATGAGATACTGATTGCCGACATAAAGCACCCTGTAGCAGCAGTGAAACAATGTGCTGATTATTACTATTCAAGAAACTATACTTTGGCAGATCTGGCTAAGTTTATGAAAAAGCCACAGCCTTCGGTCGAAGAAATGTTGCTGCGGCTTTCCTTTTTAGGGTTTGTCAGATACAATTCGGAAACCATGCTGGTGGATGTGCAGGAGCGGGCATACGACTTTCTGAAAAAAAACGCCGGCAATCAGGATTATGATGTGATCAAGTTCGAATCTGTTCATCTACCACCTGAACCCAACGCCATTCTAAACCTGGTGGACAATCATCTTAAAGTGTACTGGGTTAAATCAATTGTAATCAGCCAATCGCGTAATGTTAGCATTTCCCCCGCCAATGAGGCCATTGAAATCCTGAAAGGCAGGGATATTCTGTTTGACGGTGAAGTACAGGGAGGCCTGATTCGATTTTTTGGCAGACAATTTCACTTTAATTACGATGATTTTACGATCCGGTTAGACAAGGTCGACGTACTCAGAATGCAGGTTTTTGAAAAACCGGTAAAGAAAAACCAGGAACCGGCGCTGGCTGATGTGACCTCAGTGATTGAAAACACCAGAGGTATTCTCAAGATCGATGAACCCACCAACAAATCGGGACTGAAAGTTGAAGAATATCCGGAATACCCTATTTTCCAAACCGATACCAACGCTTATGTGTATTATGATCAGAAGGATATCATGAATGGAGCATATCCGCGTAAAACATTCAATTTCAACATATCGCCCTTTACTCTGAAGGGATTGAATCTGTACAGTTTCAGCGATTCGCTCATCTTTCCCGGACTGTTCGTAACTGCAGATATTTTCCCGCCTTTGGAGTTGGCATTACGGCATCAAAAGGATCATTCACTGGGTTTTGAAACGGTTAAAACTCCTAAAGAAGGCTATCCTGTTTATAAGGGTAAGGGCCAGTTCTTCAATATTATAGCAATGAGTAAGGCTGGACTTAAAGGATCAGGGAAGCTGCAATATCTCAATTCGATTCTGGTTTCAGATGATTTCCTGTTTCTCCCGGATATGGTAACCACAGAAGCCAAATTATTTTCAATCAACAGGGATTCCATTAACCTCGGGAACCCGGAGATCCAGGTTCAGCAAATGCCAATAAAATGGTTCCCCGGAAGTGATAAACTGGTGGCGGAAGGTACCAAGGATCCTCTCAGCATGTACGGTAACGGGAAGTTCAACGGATTACTGTCCCTCGAGCCCGGCGGTTTGTCGGGCCAGGGCACCATTAATTTTAACGGGCTCATCAGTATAATGGTCTTGTGGATGTGAAAAATCAAAAGGCCCGGTTTGAGCCTGTGGGTGACGGCTCAAATATTGTGTTTACGAAAAATCGTTTTGAAGGCAAGCCCACCCGGTTTACCTGGGATATTGCAAGGGGGCAGCTGAACCTGGAGGAGGTAAAATTCAGGATGGCATCTAAGCCTTCGGATTCACTTAATTTCATATCCGGACTTGCCGATTTTGTATTAAAAGATCTTTCTATTCAAGCTCACAGCGTTGAGTATATCGATGTGGCAGATGTCAGGGTATTTCCGGTGGATCGGAATCTAGTGATCAGAAAAAATGCCAGAATTGATTCCCTGATGCAGGCAACCATTGTGAGTCAGAATACGGAACTGGTTCACCGCATAACCAATGCAACCGTGACGATTATTGACCAGAAAAAATATAATGCAAAGGGTAATTACCAATACAGGGATGTCGCCGGGCGTGATTTCTCAATCACCTTCAACGATATCCGGCCCGACAAAAACGGAGTATCGGTTGGGAAAGGAATTATCCAGGCGGAAAACAATTTTAGTTTGAGCCCGGCATTTAAGTATTATGGATCGGTAAGATGGAACAATAATGAAAAATATTTGTTCTTCGACGGACAAACCCAGATCCGACATTCATGCCCGAATATTACCCAGCAATGGATACATTTTGCCAGCATGATTTATCCTGATTCAGTGGCCATTCCGATTGATTCAATTACCGAAAACGATCAGAATGAAAAATTATTCAAAGGGTTTTTCCTTTCCAATCAGCCCATCGAACTTTATTCCACATTTATCGGCCCGCATTTGCGTTATAGCGATCAGCCCCTCATATCTGCTTTTGGCTGGCTGTGGTACGATGAATCCAAAAATCAATACAAGGTTGCCTCTACCAAGAAAAGAGCAGATCCTGAAGCCGATGGCCCAATACTAATCCTGGATGCTAATGCATGCCTGACTGAAGCAAAAGGGCCACTGACCCTCGGTGTTGATCTGGGCCAGGTGAAACTACGCGGTGCAGGCCAATTGGTACATGACCTCAGTAAAGACAGTGTGACTGGGTCGGTTATGCTCGCTGTGGATTTCTTTTTTGATCCGGTCAACTACAGTGATCCTGCCTTCCGGGATGCATTTAAAAGTTTGATTGGCAGAGAAAAAGGTGAGGACCTTCTTAAGCAGATCAGTCTGACCGGGAAGTGGAAAAAGATTCCCGATGAATTGCTTCACACCATAGTATTCACAGATGTCCGTTTTAAATGGAACCCTGAAACAGGGTCCTATCAATCGACCGGAAAGCTCGGTATCAGTAATATTATGGGTGAATCGGTTAACAGGAAGGTTAAAGGGTTCCTGGAGGTCATCCACCGGAGAGGAGGCGACGTTCTGACAATGTATTTAGAAATTGACCGGCAGAACTATTTCTTTCTCAGCTATTCGCGCGGGGTAATGCAATGCGTTGCCGGTTCCGGAGTTGAAAAATTCAACACCATAATCCGCAGTACTAAAGAATCAAAACGCAAACAAAAGACAGGCCCCGGGGAATATGATTATCAGTATTATATTGGGACATACGCTCAGGTATCGGAGTTCCTGCGACGGTTCAATGTAGAACGATAATTCAGAACCTCCCTCGGATGAAGAAACTCCAAAGAACAAAAAACAAAACCCAAATAAGCTCCAAAAATCAAAACTCAATATCCAAACAAACACGTTCCTTGTTTGGAATTTGAGTTTTGGAAATTGGGATTTATTTGTTATTTGGACATTGTTTTTTGGAGCTTATTTGTTTTTTGGGATTTGATTTTTGGGATTTGCATATCTTTCTATTTCCCAAAGATCCAGATTCTCAATCCTGTCCTTGTTTATCTCGAAGCGTACCGCGGTGCGTACCTGGTGTATCCCATAGTTGCCTGCCGCGCCCGGGTTGATATGGAGCATCTTACGGTCATTGTCATTCTTGATTTTCAGGATATGGGAGTGGCCGCAGATGAATAGCTTAGGTTTAAACTGATTAAGCCTTTGGACTACCTCGTTGAGATAGTGTCCTGAATAAAAACCGATATGGGTGATCAACACTTTAACTTCTTCTACATTAAATTCCAGAAATTCCGGCAGTTCCCTCCGGACCTCCGATCCGTCGATATTTCCATAAACTCCGCGGAAAACCCGGCCTTCGGCTAAAACATCCATCACACCCGTATCGCCAAGATCCCCTGCATGCCAGATTTCATCACAATCCTTAAAAAAATCCAGGACCGGCTGGTCGATAAACCCATGGGTATCCGATAAAACTCCAATTCTGATCATAAGGCAAATATAATCAGTTGCGGAATTTTTACATTTACGCAAATAATTCTAATCCGATAACTGATGAAAAAGCTCATTACATTTATTATGACCCTCTTACTGGTTGCCGGCATCCAGACGGCCAGTGCTCAGGAGGCCAAAGTGGCTAAAAAGATCTACAATCCTGCTGCCAATGCCAGGGAAGACATCAACCAGGCAGTTAAGAAGGCCAAAGCCGAAGGCAAGCATGTCCTTATACAGGTTGGCGGTAACTGGTGCGGGTGGTGCATCCTGTTCCATGGTTTCATTAATGAAGATCCTGAGATCAAGAAATTTATCGAAGACAACTATGTTTTCACCCTTCTTAATACCAGTGCAGAAAATAAAAACACTGAGTTACTCAAGGAATATAATAACCCAGGCCGGCTTGGGTATCCTGTTTTCCTTATTCTTAATGCGAAAGGCAAGTTGATTCATACGCAGGACTCCGGACTTTTGGAAGAAGGCAAAGGCTACAATAAAGGCAAGGTAATGGGCTTCCTCCGAAACTGGACCCCGGCTGCAGTGGATCCAAAGAACTTTAAATAAACTATGCACCTGTTTTACGCATCGGAATTAAATGATGAGCTAGAGTTCACGCTCAGTGCCGATGAATCGCATCATGCGGTGAGGGTTCTTAGGTTAAGCCCTGGCAGCGAGATTATTTTGGTAAACGGCCGGGGTGGTTGGTATCATTCAATAATCACCCACCCCGATCCGAAAGCCTGCATGGTAGAAATCATAAGGGTTTCCAATGATATCGGAAAGCCTCCTTATCATCTTCATATTGCCATCGCTCCCACTAAGCAGATCGATCGCTATGAGTGGTTCCTGGAAAAAGCCACTGAGATCGGGATAAGCGAAATCACACCGATAATCTGTGAACACTCTGAGCGAAAGGATGTTAAGACTGATCGGCAGATACGTATCGTTATTGCGGCCATGAAACAATCGCTCAAGGCTTTCCATCCTGCTATCAATGAACCGGTTTCATTTACGAACTTTATGAAGGCCGGCCTCGGGGGCGTTAAAACCATAGCGCATTGCCAACCCGGGAATAAGCAATGGCTAAACGAATTACTAAGATCAGACGAACCGATTACCATTCTGATCGGCCCGGAAGGTGACTTCAGCGATCAGGAGATCGCAACTGCAACGGCAAATGGTTATCAGCCGATAACTTTGGGCTGCAGCAGGCTGCGCACTGAGACCGCAGGGGTGGTAGCTTGCCATACTATTTCATGGATTAACAGGGACTTTTAAAGATTTTTTCTCCACGGAATATTTTATTATCTTGTAAGAGGTTGGTAACACACCAAATAACCTGATATTCCTATGTTGGGACGCACAAGAAACAAGCGGCAACTCGATATTTTCGAGGTTCCGATAGAACGGTTCATAAATCGCAAACATGAATTTGCCATCGGTTCAGATAACATCGACTGGGAATCCCTTGAAGAACATTTCAAACCATTTTACTCCCAAAGGGGACGCTATTCGATTCCGCCCCGGAAGATAATCGGTATGATCCTCCTTAAAGAGCGATTCAACTTGAGTGATGAAAAGGTTCTGAAGATCTGGACCGAAAATCCATACTGGCAGTATTTCTGCGGCGAGGTTCATTTCCAGACCGAGAAACCATTCGCCACCAGCGAACTCACCAGTTTTCGGCGGAGGATTGGGCCAGAGGGCATTGAAATGATCAGGAATATCACGATAAAGCAATTTGGACAACCGGACGAACTGAAGTACAAAACCTACTCCGACAGACGGAAACGGAGTTTCTGGAAGAGAATAATCGGATGATATCGTAGAGACGCATAATTGCGTCTAATATCGTAGAGACGCATAATTGCGTCTAATATCGTAGAGACGCATAATTGCGTCTAAGACGTAAAAAATGTAAAGAATGGCACGTTGGTGGTTATTTTTCATTTTCGTGTTAGTGCCCGTTTCGGGTATAAATCAGGTAGTTATGCAATCGAACAAAAAAGACAGGCAGCCTGCGGTGGCTGGATCGTTTTATCCATCCGATGCTGCCGAATTGAAGAAAATGATTTCCGGTTTTATGGCTGCCGCAAAGCCAGACCAGACAACAGGATTGGTAAGGGCAATTGTGGTTCCGCATGCAGGCTACGTTTTTTCGGGAGGGGTTGCTGCATCCGGCTATAATCAACTGAACCCGGATCATGTTTATAAAAGGATTTTTATCCTGGCTTCGTCGCACCGTTTCAGTTTCGGAAAAGCTTCGGTTTTCACGCAAGGCGATTATATTACCCCATTGGGCAGGGTTACGGTTGATTGTGATGTAGCAAATGAACTGATTAAAAGTTCTAAGGCTTTCACTGATTACCCCGAAGCCCATATCTCTGAACATAGTATCGAAGTACAATTGCCTTTCCTGCAAACCCGACTTAAGTATCCAATTAAAATCGTTCCGATTATTTTAGGTACCCAGGTGCCGGCAGTTTGTGAAGATATCGCTGATGGGCTTAAACCGTGGTTTACCAGCGAAAACCTGTTCGTGATCAGCGCCGATTTCTCGCATTATCCGGCATACGAGGAAGCAATTAAGGTTGACAGTATCACGGCAAAAGCCTTCTGCACCAATTCACCGGATGAATTTCTGAAGGCCATCCGCAACAATGAGGAACTCCGGATACCCGAACTGGCCACCAGCATGTGTGCGTGGCCATCGGGACTTACCCTTCTTTATCTTACTCAGGGCAACAACAAATTTATATTCAATAAGATAGATTATAAAAACTCCGGAGATATCAAACCTTACGGGGATAAAGCCAGCGTGGTTGGGTACAATGCCATCTGTATCTCGGAACCCCAGGAAAAAGGATTCCGGCTGACGGAGGCCGACGAACATGATTTGATCAGCATTGCCCGGAATACAGTGGACACCTATGTAAGGACCCGGTCAATACCTCCATTAAATCCAACCAGTTACAGCGAAAACCTCAAGGTAAAAGCGGGTGCTTTCGTAACTTTGAAAATCGATGGCGACCTTCGCGGGTGCATCGGATCATTTGAGCCCAATATACCATTGTATAAAGTTATACAGGAGATGGCGATAGCTTCTTCCACGCAGGACAGCCGTTTTCAACCCGTGCAGGAAAAGGAGCTTGAAAAAATTCGCATTGAGATATCGGTATTAACCCCTATGCGTAAAATAAAGAATATCAGCGAAATCCAGTTGGGCAAACATGGGATATACATAAAAAAAGGCTTTGCCGGTGGTACATTTTTACCGCAGGTGGCTACTGAAACCGGCTGGACTCTGGATGAGTTCCTGGGCCACTGTGCCAGGGATAAGGCCGGAATAGGCTGGACAGGCTGGAAGGATGCTGATATTTATACTTACGAGGCTCTTATCTTTGAGGAGGACATCCCGAAGAAAAAATGAATGCGCCTTATCTGCTGATACCAATCGGACTGATATTGCTGATCCTGTATGGTATCAGCATGCTGTTCAGCCGGCTTGATATACTCAGCAAATCCCTTCACCGGAAGATCTGGAATTTCAGCCTTTTGGCCACTTTCCTCGTGGCTGCCATTCTCGGAACCCTGATGGCTGTTCAGGTCAACTACAAAATGGAGGTTTCCTGGACTGAAATTGTCCTTAAATGGCACGTCAATTTCGGCATAGGCATGTCGGTGATCGGGATATTTCACCTGATCTGGCATTGGAGGTATTATTTCCCATCGAAATCCACCTGGGGAATCGCGCGTAGGGGAGGACCCACGTGTCCTCCCGTCTTGGCGGATGATTTTGCGCGAGGACCCGCGGGAAACTATTTGAAGACGGGAGGACACGTGGGTCCTCCCCTACGAATGTTCCTGATCGGGTTTATCGGGATCGCCTTTCAAACATTTATGGTGCGGGAACTGCTCGCATTGTTCCAGGGCAACGAGCTGATGCTATCCATAATCATGTTCCTGTGGTTGCTGATTACCGGTGCCGGAGCCCTTACCGGCAACCATGCACGGAAAGGTATCAGTGAAGTACCACATGAGAACCAGCGCAAATCTTTTCTTCTCGTTCTTAACCTTCTTATCCTTCCATTCTTCTCGATTCCGTTAATGTACTACTGCAAAAGTTTGTTTTTCGCTCCGGGGATGGAGGCGGGTCCCATAGCTTTTGCGGGTTTTCTGCTGCTGACACTCGCCCCTTTCTGCTTTCTTAACGGGTTTGCATTCACTTTCATAACCAGATTATTGCAGTCATCCGGCCTGAACATCAGAAAGGCCTATGCCTGGGAGAGTATCGGAGGTGCAGCGGCCGGGATTATGTGTACCCTCGCAATCATTGCCGGTATCCTGACTCCTCCCGCCGGACGGTTTATTGAAAAGCTATATCACCCTAATGATGAGATCGTTGCAACCAGGTCGGGCTCTTCCGGACGAATTACAATCACCCGGAGCGGCGATCAGGTTAATGTCTTTGAGAACGGCATCCTCGTGCAGTCATCGGGGAATACCCTGGTTTGTGAAGAGATAGCCCATTTTGCAATGATTCAGCACCCGGACCCGCGTAATGTTTTGGTTATCGGAGGATTGCTTTCGGGAATCGGTCAGGAACTATCAAAATATCCATGCAACCGGATAGATCTGGCCGAGCCGGATCCGCAGGTTTTCAGATTGGCGGAACATCTTAATCTCATTCAGGAGCCTATCCTACCCTTCCGATATATCAGGAAAAACCTGTCGAAATGGTTACATAATTCAGATATTCAATACGATATCATTCTGGTGATGCTTCCCGGTCCGCAAAACCTGAGCCTGAACCGGTTTTATACTGCTGAATTCTTTAATCGTTTGAAGAATTGTATGACACCGGCAGGTATAGTCTCGGTAATGCTGCCTGGAACAGCTAATTATGTATCCGATGATGCGATCTCAGCTATCGGTCCGGTTGTGAATGCAATGCATTTATCTTTCCCCCAGGCGATCCTTTTTCCAGGAGAGAACAATTACCTGATAGCCGGAAATGGTAGTCTGCACACGGAGATTTTATCTGAATTGAAATCAAGGAATATTCCAACACTTTATGTATCTGATGGTTATTTCGATAAAAGTTTGTTTAAGGCGCGAATGATTGAAATTAACCGGGTTATGGAATCAGAATACCGGGTTAATACCGACCTTCAACCCAAGGCTTACTTTGGGCAGATTGCCTGGTGGCTGGGGCATTTCCCCGGGCAGATAATATGGCCGTTGGTAGCGATTCTTATCTTACTTGTTATCAGCGGTCTGGTATCCCGACACTCAGCATTCACCGGCATGTTTATCATGGGCGCAGGTGCTTCGGGGATTGAGATAATTCTCATTTTTCTGTTGCAAATTTCGGCAGGTTCACTTTATCTTTTCACCGGGCTGCTACTTGCTGCCTTTATGGGAGGACTCGCGCTTGGCAGCATGAAAACTTTCAGCGGGCGGATCGGCAACATTACTTCAGGCGGTACCTTTATCCTCCTGGCCTTCACGGTGGTCAGTACACTCCTTGCTATTCTTGCAATCTGGATGACCAAAACGGGAAATCTTATTGGGATCAAAACAGCATTGATTTTCATTCTAACTTTCGTCACAGCATCGCTTACCGGACTTTTCTTCGCCCATTTGACAAAAATTCTGCCCGATCCCCTATCGGGCGGAAAACTGTATGTATATGATATGCTGGGAGCTGCGTTTGGAGCCCTGGTTTATCCGATGGTGGTTATACCGATATTTGGCCTTCTGCCTGCTATCGGTATCATTTCCGTTTCAGGAGTATTAATTTTGGTCCTGTTAAAAGCCGGACGGAATTGATGTCAGGGATAGCAGATGAATAAAAGGGAGTTTATAAGAAATGCAGCTGTTGCGGGGATATCAACCTGTTTGTGCGGTATTGATGGTTTTGGAAATATAACATTGAGCACTATGAATGATCAGGATAAATTGAAGCCAGGTGAGCTTGAAGCAAGACATTGGCTGGAAACTCCAAGAGGAATAAAATGCATGATTTGTCCGAATGAATGCACCCTCAAAGAAGGGGAACTGAGCGTTTGCCACAACCGCATCGCACGGGAGGGCAAGCTGTATACCATGGCATACGGGAATCCTTGTGCGGTGAACGTGGATCCGGTTGAGAAAAAACCTTTGCTGCATTTTCTGCCGGGTTCATTAAGTTTCAGCATTGCCACTGCAGGATGCAACTTTGCCTGTTTGAACTGTCAGAATTGGGAGATCAGCCAGACCAGCCCCACCCAAACCCGCAACTTTGATGCTAAGCCCGAAAAGGTTGTCAGTGAGGCCATTCGCGAGCAATGTAAATCGATTGCCTATACCTATTCCGAGCCTACAACATTTTTCGAGTATATGATCGATACGGCGACGCTGGCAAAGCACCGGGGCATCAAGAATATCATGGTATCAAACGGTTACATAAACCAGGAGCCTCTTCTGGAATTGTGCAAGGTGATTGATGCAGCGAATATTGATCTTAAGACTTTCGATCCGGTGACCCATTTGAAGCTCACGGCCGGCAAGCTGGATCCGGTACTGGCTTCTCTGAAAACATTTAAAGACCAGGGAGTTTGGCTGGAGATCACCAACCTGATCATACCCGACTGGACCGATAATTTCGATCAGATCACTAAAATGTGCGACTGGCTGGCCAAGGAAGGATTTGCCGATTACCCGCTGCATTTCAGCCGGTTCCATCCGATGCATAAGCTCACCCGTTTGCCCGCCACACCGCTCCAGGCTCTTACGCGTGCCAAGGATATTGCACTTAAGGCCGGTATGAAGTTCGTGTATATCGGTAATGTTCCCGGCATTGGCGGTGAGGACACTTACTGTCCGAATTGCAAATGTCTGTTAGTCAAGCGCCGTGGATTTGAGATCGAGCAGAACCTGATCACCAGCAACCGGTGCCCGAAGTGCCAGTCGGGGGTGGCGGGGAGGTGGTGAAGATAGTTGGCAGTAGGCAGTAGGCAGTAGGCAGTAGGCAGTCGTAGGGACGCATAATTGCGTCCAGGCTGGCAGTAAGCTCTGTATGTTGCCCCGGTTTTCAAACCGGGGGCTGGGAATAGGGGCCCAGGATAACAACACACCCACACACACTATCACACTCCCTTCTCCCTGCGACTTTGTCCTCCCGGTCAAGGATTGGATTAAAACTTTTTCTTTTATTTCCTCCTGGATGATGAGATTGTACCCGGTTTTTCGCAGGATCTCTTTTGCAAACGCCCTGACATCCTCATGTGGGTCCAGGGCCGCGATTTTCAGTAACCCGATCGATTTTTTTTCATCGCAAAAGGCCAGGCCCCTGACGAGGTTCCGCAGCAGTCTGATCCTCAGTTGGGCATAGGAATAACTTTTATTTGACGGATAAAGGAAGAGAATTAGTATTAAAGAAGGGGCATTCAGAACGTCAATCCTTAAGTAAAAGCATCGCCGGGTGGTTTACTCACTCCGGTCGTGAGATCGCTTCGCTAAGTTGACAGATTCCCCTGTTGGCCCCTGTTGGTGGTTCATCTCTGTTTCCTTTCTGTAAAGTTCTCCGTCGGGTAGCTCAAGTCATTTCTCTCGACCTCCACAGACATACCTTTCGTTCGATACGCTCTAAAGTGGCTTACAAAGTTCCACCATCTTGACTATAGTTCACTCGTCCAGTTAGTAATGCAATGTGCTTTTGCATCCTGTGCGAGCCTCTGTGCACAATCAGTCACGCACGCAGCGGACAGAGAAGCCAAGTGGCTTCCATTGGTCAGATGAGCGCAATTCTTCATAATCCCAGAAAAGCTCCATATACCAAGCAAAGTCTTCATCCTCCTCCGTAGCCGTCCAGAATTCTGCCAGTTCCCCTACCCCATACCCTCCTTCAGAATCGATAATTCCGGCAGCAATAGCTGAAAATCCGCTGCTATTATCACCATTGCCTGAACCCCAATAATTATCCCATCCTGAAGTTGTTTTCATTTTAGTTCCAGCTTTGGGTCCCAAATAATTGTAAAGCACCATCCATTCAGATTTGCTTGGCACATGCCAACCTAAAGGGCAAATTCCCTGAACCCCACTTGGACGCAAATTGCGACTTAATTAACCGTTCATTACAGCCAACCAATTGTAAAACACTCCAAAAGTCGAATAACTACTTGTGGCTTTGGCGTCATTAACATTAGTACCATCATAATCTTTAACATAATACATTGGATCTGATTCACTTAATGAAAAAGAAGAAGGATTGACCGACGGTAGGTAGGCAAGGTTTTCGGCCATCCAAGTTTGGCTGCCGATGGTTTTGTAATCATATGAATTACCATCACGAGGGTCGGTGAAGTTGCCATCGCCGCCGCCACTGGTCGTAACCGTAACCTTACCGGGAGCATAGGCATACTTCATTGAAGTGCTATTGGTGACAAATCCCCCGATATAATACGTTCCAGCCGGAACCCCGGTAGTATTCCACGAATAGCTGCCGCTCAAAGGTTGGGTGGATGCAATGAGAACCTCACCACTTGCGTTATCCCATACATTATCATTATCCCGCCGCAGGTTAACGTAAGTGGCACCAGTACCACCCCCGGTCCAGGTGATCGTAACCGATCCGCCCTGAACAACCGAAACATCACTGGATGGCTGCGAGAGGTTGAGTGTCAATCCGATGGATGTGGTAAAAGTCCTTGGTTCTCCGTAAGCAGTGCCAGCACTATTGGTGGCATAGGCTCTGACATAATAAGGTGTGCCTGCTGTGAGCCCGGTCAG